>CALBJS010000062.1 GCA_937892995.1 uncultured Peptococcaceae bacterium
AATCCCTAAAGATATCAGCTATAAGCGTTTGGATATGTTGCTAGACATGTTCGGGCTTTCAGATAGAGCAGATGAACTATTAGAAAGTTATTCCCATGGAATGCGTCAGAAAGTTGTTCTGGCCTCAGCGCTTGTTCATCAGCCAAAAGTAATACTATTGGATGAGCCTACAGTGGGGTTGGATCCGGCAAGTGCCCGCTTGCTTAAGGATGTTTTGCAAGAATTAGCGAAGCAAGGTGCGGCAGTACTTATCTCAACACATATTCTTGAGATTGCGGAGAGAATGTGTCACAGGGTTGGTATTCTCAAAGAGGGTAAACTAATTGCTCAAGGCAGTCCGGAAGAATTGCGTCAAAAAGTCGGTCATGCCGGAGAAAGCTTGGAGGATATATTTCTCGAACTTACAGGAAGCCAGAAAGATAATGAATTGTTAAAAAGTCTGGAGGAGGATGAAGAGCAATGAGAATTATTTTACCACCTGCACTGGAAATTCCCCCTTTGTCTCATTCTTTCTTCAATGATTTAACTCTGCTCATAAAAAATCAACTTAGGGTGACATGGAATAAATTGAGACATGTCGGCAAAAAGACTGTAATTATTACAGGTATTCTTTTAATATGTCTTTTAATGTTTATTATTTACATCGGGTCTTTAGCCTATGGTGCTATTGAAAGTATTCCTTTTGAATCCGGACAGGGTTTGCTTAGTTTGATATTTATGGTCGGTTTAATTTCTCAGATCTTTTTTGGTGTTACTGCGGCATTCACTTCTCTTTATATGTCTGAGGACCTGGAACTATTATTCGTAGCACCGGTATCACTTAAGGCGGTCTTTGCAATTAAATCTTTGAGTGTAATTGTTAGTAATTTGTTTACTGTGGTGTTGTTTGTGCTTTTGCCTGGTATTTTCTATGGCCTGTTGTTTCAGGCCGGTTGGTTCTTTTATCTTTTGGCAGCTATTGTAACTTTAGGCTTGTTGGTTATTGGCACAGCTCTTGCTGAACTGCTTAATTTACTGGTAATGCGCATTGTTCCGCCTCATCGAAGTAAAGAGGCGGTGGGTTTCATTGGAGCTGTTTCTGCTATTATAATTGCAATGATATTTCAAATCCCTAATATGATGCTTAACAGTAAAGAACAATTAGATATTGGCTCTTGGATATTAGGCAATGCAGAAATATTAGAGCTTATGAATTTTTTCCCTTGGGGATGGGGTTCCAAAGCATTAGTTACTGCTATGTCAGGTAATATATTACAGAGTGGTGGCTGGAGTTTGCTTATCTTTTTGCTGGGAATTTTTCTTTTTAGTTCAGCTTTTAGTCTTATTGAAAAGGGGTTTTGCCGAGGTTTCATTTCCTTAAGCCAGGGAGAGGGAGGTCGACGTCGTAAGACAAAAAGAAAAGGGAGAGAGCTTTCCAATGTTAAACCTTCCGGGGAGGATTTTTCAGAACAAGAAATGGAAGCCTCTTTATTGAAGCATATATATGCAACTAAACCGGGAGATAGCTCGACTAATGTTAAAGCCGCAGCATTTTCAGGATCATGGGCTGTAGCGAAGAAGGATTTGCTCTATTTAAAACGAGACACTAGAGAATGGTTTGGTTATTTATCGCCTTTGATTTTCATGTTTTTCTTCATTGCTCAGTATTTATTCAGTGATTCTGCGGGGTCACGTGCTTCATTAATAACTGTTTTAATCATGTATACAGTTATGTTTAGCGGTAATATGGCTTTGCAGTCCTTTGGACGTGAAGGGGAATCAGACTGGCTTTTAAACAGTGTTCCACTTGCGGGCTGGCCGGTGGTTTTTGGCAAACTATTGGCTTCAGTACTTCCAACATTGCTGCTTATGGAAGCTTTGTTAGTTGGAACTGCTGCAGCTATCGGTTTAAGCTTTTCATTACTCATTACCTTTGCTATTGGTGGGATTTTGTTGTCATTTGGTTCAAGTGCCATCGGTTTATTCTATTCTATCAACAATAGCCGTTTTAATCCGGATAGTCCGCAGCAGCGAATTGCTCCGGGTGCTTCTATGATTATGTTTCTGGTTAATCTGGTTTTTATCTTATTTCTATCAATTGGGATCGCTTATATTTTCCGCCCTTATGAGGTAATCGCTGTTCTTGAGCAGCTGCCGCCTGTAACCTATGAAGGAGGATTTTTATCAGGAATTATATATGTGCTTTATATCATAAGCAGACCATTACTTTGGCCTGCCTGGGCGGGAGTGCTAATGGGCGTATTGGTAACCGTTGGAATGTGGTCAGGGATATTCTTCGGTTTTATGGCTGCAACCGTGCACCAGAGCCGTAAAGGGTTTAGAGTTGAGATAGTGACGAATAATAAGAAAAACAATAGAATTAAAAAACGAACATAATATTAAAAACTTACCCCCTTAGTTAGATTTTTGACCTAACCTTTGGGGGGTGGTTTATAAAGGGGATTATTTTATAATAGTAAATTTGTATTTTATGAGGAATAATATTATCATGCATAACTACATAGGGAACCATATAGATTCCCTATGTAAAACTAAAGTTTATGTCGCAAAATAGATATTTTGCGACATAAATACTTAGAAATGAGATGGGGCATATTAATATTCTAAAATCATTATGTTTTATATAGATTTAATTTTATATAAGTTTTGAATTATTATTTTATTATGATTTGCAAAAAATAATTTATGTTTTTATTTTATTATAAATTAAAACTTAATTTTAACAAGTTAAATATTATAAATAAAATTTTAATTTGGTTTTTTATAATATGAATTTTAATGAGGCTTTAAACTGGCTTTAAACAAAAGTTTTTTGCATTCTTGACCAATTATATATCATCTCTTGGATGTGGCGGAATTATTGTAATTTCTTCATGATTAGGTATGCCGGGTATAATCTGATTCAAATTATAAAAAAACATAGCCTTAATGTTTGGAAAAAGTCGAATGTTTTGTGTCATTATCCTATAATATCCTTCGTTTTCTATAGTTAAATCATATGGAGTGAAATAATATTCGGCTCCTCTGACTAATGTACCCATGGGATGAGCAATTGGTAATTCGATTAAAGTTGGATTTTGTGTTGGTGATAATCTTCTTATTGGAATTCTATTCCCGTTTTGATTTACATGAATAGTTAAAATAGCATCAGTTGCGAGGGCTCTGCCAAGATCTTTGGTTATATGAATTTCTATATATCCGGAGTCGCTGCTAACAGGAATTTCATTTATAAATACACCAACATTTGAATTTTTGTATGCATTTCCATTTTTGGATTTATTATAATATTTTTGGATTCCACAGTAATTCAATTTCGTATCTCTCCCTTAAAATAAATTTACAATAGTATTTCACTTGTATTATATGCAATAAAACAATGTATTCTATTACTTTATCTATCAAATATAAACTAATATTTAAGTATTGTGGCAATTTAATATACCGCTAAGGTCTCAATAGAGATTCATCCCATATAAATGCCGTTTTACTATTTTCATGCCATTCTATGTTGTAATCAAATACGGTAAATATGTCTCTCAAAGGAATATATGTTCTGTTATCCTTTATAATTGCAGCTGTGTCAAGCTTAACATTTTGATTGTTCATTTTGAGTTGATTTTCACCTATTGAAATCATTAAATTTACTGCATCTTTTTTTGCTGTTACAATTTTATTTTCGCTGTCATAACTGACTTCAGCTCCAATATATTCTAATGATTTCCTAAGCGGAATCATCAATTTTCCATTATTATTTATATAAGGCATTCCAGAGCTCTCTTCCCTCAGAAAAGCGAGTTCCCTATTATTTATTACTATAGTAACATAGTTACTTAACTCTTCTTTTGTCATGTCCGATGTTCTGGCCAGAATATTATCTATCATTGATACTATACTGGCTTCATCATTTGTATCCTCATTAACATCAAATAACATTAGTCCGCCGGCTCTGTTAAGAGCAATTATGGTTTTTTCTCTAAGTGTATTTATACCATTGTAATATGATTCGAGAGGAATTGTAGGAGCATAATCTGTATAGGCATATTCTGGGTTTTCAGCTATAAGATGTCTATATTGCTTCCAGCTTGGTTTTGCGTATAAAGGGAGTCCCATTATAATCTTTTCGGGAGGAAGACCTCTATTAATCCAATAAGAGATAGAATTTTCAAAAAACCATATAGGACTATGATCTGCGTTATTCATATCATATGCCATAACGTTTATAAAGCTGAATCTATCTAAGCTTTTTTCGGTTATAACGCTTGTATCTTCTGCTGCCCAATCAGCATACCATGATCCGTTAAGAGCCGCGGTTAACTCTTTACCTTTTAAGCTTAGTGCATCACTTAATTCTATGACCAGCTTTTCATAATCATCGGCGGTGCTTTTATTTGGGTGTTCCCAGTCAAGCTCAACACCATCTAAATTATATTCGTCTACCATTGCACAAACGCTTTCAATAAAAATCTTTCTCTTTTCATTGGATGAGGCTAATTCTTTAAATACAGGCTCCAACACATTGTCCTCATATGACCATCCGCCTAAAGCAATAAATACTTTAGCTCCATCCTCATGTGCTTTAGTAACTAACTCTTTAAGCTGATCAGGATTTTTCAGTTTATGTAATGTACCATCCACCTTTGGAATTACGAAAGAATACATTATATGGGTTAATTTATCGGTTTGTAATTTTTCAACCGGTTCATTGAACAGGTCTCCGGAATAATAACCTATAATCTTAAACTCATTATTTTCTATTTTGTTTTGTAAAGCTTGAATTTTAATACAATAAGATAATATACTTAATATTAAAACTATAACTACGATAGTTAATATTTTAATTTTTAATTTTGCCATATGTCCTATCTCCTGTTTTCTTAATTATATAATTATATCGAGAAAAATTAATCTTATAATAGGATGAATTTTACACTTATTATATATAAGACGTTTTGATATTACAATATGTTCCAATTCTTAATTTTTTGATGAATTATATATAATTTTAATAGATGCACAAAACCATAATAATATATTGTATAAGTTTATTTATTAAATGAGAAAGCAAAAATAACATAATAAACTTGAATATGTTTCTATTTTTGTATATAATTAAACTATCAAAGATTTTGCGACATTAAGTATTATGTATAAGGAGAAAAATTATGTATGTAAATTATAATGACCTCTGCCCTGCTCCAATGAGTGACTTTTTAGAGTATATGCTATCTGTCAGAGGAAGATCGGAAAAAACTGTCAGTGAATACTTTCTTGATTTAAGAACTTTTTATAGATTTATTGCAATCAGACTTAAATTAAGTTCTAAAGTTGAAGTTTTTGAAAATATAGATATTGACCTTGTTACTTTAGATGTACTAAAGAAAATTAATATTATGGATTTACATGCTTTTATAGCTTTTATAGACAGAGAAAGAGATAATTCTAACAGAACTAAAGCTCGTAAAATAGCATGCCTTCGATCTTTTTTCAAATACTTATATTCTATTGTAAGGCTCATTTCTGCAAATCCGGCTGTGGATTTAGAAACACCGAAGAAAAACAGCCGTTTACCTGTTGCCCTTACATTAGATGAATCCAAAAGTTTGATTTCATCTATAGATGGAAATAATGGTAAACGTGATTATGCTATTATTACTTTATTTCTAAATTGCGGACTTCGTTTATCAGAGCTAATAAGCATTAACATTGATAAAATTAAGGGTGATACTTTAACTGTTGTGGGTAAAGGCAATAAAGAGCGTACTATATATTTAAATGATATGTGTGTAAAGGCAATTGAAGAATACCTTGAAGTAAGACAAGATGCAAAGCCGGGCCATGAAAATGCTTTATTTTTAAGCAATAGAAAAACTAGAATAACTCCTAAAGGTGTTCAGCATATGGTTGATAAATACATTAAAGAATCCGGTTTATCAGGGAAAAATTATTCTCCTCACAAATTGCGTCATACCGTCGGGCCGCATGAAGGAGGCGTCGCCAGGGGCGCCG
>CALBJS010000063.1 GCA_937892995.1 uncultured Peptococcaceae bacterium
ATTGAGACCATAGAGTACTAAAGCTTTCATTTTCTCTGGAATTACATAGCTCATTTTGTACCTCCCTAGGTATTTTTTGTATTTTTATTTAAAAACACACAAGAATTTAAATAGTTTTTGACCCTAGCATTAAATTATGCATTATCTGTGCTGCTTTTTCAGAAAATTCTTGGTCATTGATATTAGCATCTATCTTTATGATTCTAATGTTGGGTTTAAGATTTTTTTCCAAGGAATGGATAAATGCCTGATCTGTTTCGGGCTCATATAAAGCATTTCCTTGCCTTCCATTTTCCGAAAAGCCTTTTAAGGGAATCACCACGACAACAGGCCCAGAAGATTTATTCAATTTTTCGGCCATTACTTCAGCAACCCTTATCACTTCATCCCTAGTCGCCCTAATATTGGTATTATAGGGGTTATGATAGTGGGTTTTCCGATCTAGGTATTTCTTCGGGACTGTATCAGGCCCGCCGAAACAGAAATATTCAATTGCTCCGGGCACGATCACTTGGGGGATTCCTTTTTTGCCTGCCTCTTCCAGCCTAGGTCTCAGTGGTGTATAGATACCGTCACCAAAAACCTCACCTATTAGCTCATGCGTGGTCATATCTAATACTCCTTGGATATATCCTTCTTCAATCAGGTATTCCATGGCAGAACCACTAGCTCCCGAAGCATGAAAGGCTATAACCTCATAACCTTTCCCTTCAAGGATTATTCTAGCTTGATTCACCGCCGCATCTGTGTTACCAAAAGCTGTAGTAGCTATCACCGGTTTCTCACCTTTCGTAAGAGGTACACCATATTGGGACATACCCATTACCGCCCCCGCAGCATTAGTAAGAATAGTACGGCTGACCGTATTGGCACCCCCGAGAATATCCGCAACCGAAAACATCATAATGATATCTTTGTATTCAATATAAGGTCTTACATATCCTGAGGCCACAGTGGAGACAATGAGCTTAGGAACTCCAATAGGAAGTGCTCGCATAGCGATAGAAGCTATAGCTGTTCCTTGATTACCGCCGACCGCCAACACTCCGGCGAGTTCACCTTTGGCATAAAGATCTAATAAAATCTTAGCAGAGCCTTCACCCATAGTCTTCATCATATTATCCCGTCTTAATAAACAAAGTTCTTCAAACTTCACAGAGCCCAGTGAACAGACCTTTTCTCTCGGATAGGCAGCCTTATAATGATGAGGGTGTTTCGTACTAACATCTATGACAGGAGCTTTAAACCCCTGAGCTTCAATATATTCATTTAGAAATCTTGCTTCCGCTTCCTTGGTATCTACTGTAACAATAATTGCTATAGACTTTTGAGCCATTATCTCACTCCTGTCTTGTCACTCTTCTGTTGTCTATCTTAAGGAAATGGGACTGCAGGACACTAATCTGGTATACCTATGTATTGGAGCTTGCACTAGAATGCAAGCGTTTTTTTCTACTTATTTCAGCTGGTTAATTAAACAGGCGACCTTAGCATTATCTTCAAGCACATCCGCTAAATAATATGCCTTGAAAATATCCATTCCTAAGGTTACAAATCCATGCTTATTTAATACTGCAGCTTTAAGATTCGGATCCTTAAACACATTGATTACCATCTCGGCCAGTTCATCAGAACCCGGGGCAGCAAAGTCAACAACCCCTACCTTATTGAGTCCTGCTTCAGCGGCTGCTGTAACTACAGGTAGTTCTCCTTTGGCTGTCACATAAGCAGTGGCATAGGCAGAGTGTCCGTGAACAATAGCATTCACTTCCGGGCGATTTTTATAAATTCCGCAATGAAAATGAACTTCTTTTGAGGGGCGGGTATCTCCGTCCAGAACATTACCGTCTAAGTCCACCAGGACAAAATCATTTTCACATACGTCTCCAAAACATTTTCCGGTAGCTTTAATAAGTACTTGATTAGGAGCTCCCAGAACCCTAGCACTAGGATTACCACTTGTTCCGGATGTCAGGCCACGATCAAATAATTTTTTGCTTACTTCAACAAGATCTTTACGTAATTTGTTGACTTCAGTCATGTCAATATTCATGTATTTATGCCTCCATGCATCTTTATTATTTATGTTCTTTTAAGCGAAAGAACGGTCTTCGTCTTTGAGATTCTCTTGAAGTTGGTATTTTATAGAATGCCACAGAAGTAATATTTTTATGACAAATTTGACGTTAAATTCATCAATGGGTTTTATAAAATTAAATCAATCGGATCCCCTGAGAGTAAGCTTTGTCGGAAGAGTCGTAATGCGGGATACTTCATGACCGGCTAATATATCTGAAAGAATCTTCATAGAAGTTCTCCCAAGTTCATAAATAGGGACAGTCACAGTTGACAGAGTAGGTGTAACAAAAGAACTAAGCGGGATATTATCGAAGCCAATAACTGCTATATCTTCAGGTACTTTTAAGCCTTTTTCCTCTAAAGCTTTCATAGCACCTATGGCCATCATGTCATTTTGGGCAAAGATAGCAGTAATTTTTTCTCCGCCTACTTCAGAAAGTCTCTCAATTGCTTTATAACCACTTTCAAATTCAAAGTTCCCTTGAATAACCCATTCGTCCTTAGGTGTTATTCCATGGTGTATTAAAGCTTGATTATATCCCTCAAGGCGATCAATCGCCGTAGTAGATTCTTCAGGTCCAGTGATGGTTACAATTCGTTTATGTCCAAGCTTTAGCAAGTGTTCACAAGCCTCCCAAGCTGCTTGAACATTATTAACCTGGACTGTCGGTATTTTAACATTACAGGACTTACCTATTACTACTGTGGCAATATGTGTATGTTCAAAAAAGTTCTCTTCTACTGCATCTTTAACGACACCCCCGCCGGTAAAGATTATCCCATCAACTCTTTTTTCTCTAAATACATTGAGATACTTTGTAGTTCTATCTCTGGAGCGATAAGCGTTAGCTAATATTACTGTATAGCCTAATTCTTGAGCACTATCTTCTACGCCTCTGACGATACTAGGATAGTAGGGGTTGGAAATGTCCTGAATTATGAGTCCGATTGTTTTAGTTCTATTAAGATGAAGGCCCCGGGCCATGGCATTCGGATAAAAACCCAATTCACGAATGGAATTAAGAACTCTCTCTTTCGTTTCAGGGCTAACTGAATGTTCTGTTTTATTAAGTACTCTAGATACTGTTGTAATAGACACTTTTGCATGTTTAGCGACGTCTTTAATAGTAACCATCCCGCTTGAGCAATACCTCCTTTCAATAATTTTCTCATTGTAATTTTTATATCTTAACCTTCTCTAAAACGTTTTCGTAAAACGTTTTCAGAAAACGTTTTCCATATTAAAATATCACCTTTTTATGTCTATTGTCAATACGATAATGCTATAATTATATTTTTTTATAACCTAGCTCTAATTTTGAAAGTTATAAAAAACCATCCTGCCCTGAGTAACACAGGTATATACTTCTTAAGTAATCTAATCAGTTAATTAATCGGGGAAATACCTTGTTATGATACAGTTTGTATTATTTAACCCTTAATTATTACTTAGTAAACAGCAAATTAAGGTTTTCTAGGAATCTTAGATATTAAAAAAAGTTAGAGAATTTTCCAAAAAAGATTAATAATAATTAAACCTTCTCCAAAACAAGAAGGTTTAATTTTCGACCTATCTTTTTGATAGGATGCCCCTCTTGGGTACAACCCGTGGGGCAAATCCCAGGGTTGCACCTTGGTAAGGACTTCGACGGCCACAAATGGCCTATGCAGGGGTGTGACGGATCGCATGGAGTTGCGAGTTGCGACCGTTACGCTCTTTCAGGGAAAGTCCGATCTTCGTCTTTGACTTTGAATGGGAACTTTCTAACTTCTTCAATGAAAGCTGCCAGATGTTCTGCTTCTTTTTCAAAGAGAGCAAGCCCTTTTTCAGGGGTACCGCGGAAAGGATTACCAATAGTAGCATGGTCGCTGTACTCATGATGTTCCATAGGAACATAAATGTTTTCAGATCCGCCGAATTTAACAGTAATGGTGCCGTCAATTTTGGAGAATTTGTCACCCATCCATTTAGGAGCATGGGCTCTGTCATTAACTGCACGGCTCATATCTACAAGACTTATGTCATGAGCCATCACTTGAGCGGTTTCCATTTCACCTGCATGCCAGCCCGGTGTTTCTTCCGGAGGTCCTTCCAGGATACCTTTTACAACGTCACATTCTCTTTCAGTTGGTGTTTTATAGAATGCTACAAATGCACCATATTTATAACGGATTTGACGCATAAATTCATCGATCGGCTTTGTGTTGGAACCATGGTGGGTTACGAAAACGATTTTGTTAGCACCATGATAGATCAAGCTACGAGCGATGTCAGTCAACATGGCACGATAGGTATTAGCGGATAGGGTGATAGTACCTGCACCTTCACCGGGTCTGCCCATGTGATGTGGAGAGTAACCGAAAGGCATGAGCGGAGTATAAGGGCAATCAGCAATTTTTGCAGCTCTTTCTGCAACATTGATGGTTGTAAAACTATCTGTTCCAAGGGGAACGTGAGCACCGTGTTTTTCACAGCTACCTACAGGTACCATGATTGTGTCAGTCTTTTTAAACCATTCGATAGCATCTGTAAATGCACATTCTAGAAG
>CALBJS010000064.1 GCA_937892995.1 uncultured Peptococcaceae bacterium
TTTTATTCTTCCCATATTTTTTTACTTGTTTTGCCTACGATAATTTTACTCTAAGGTTTTTTGCTAATCAAGCACTTTCTTTATATTTCGCTCTAACCTTGCCCGTGTTATCCAGGCTTGATGTCCGCACTTTAAACATTCAATTCTAAAATCCATACCCGTTCTCATCACTTTAAAGTCCGTATTACCACAAGGATGAGCTTTACGAAGACGAACAACATCACCAACATTAAGCCTCATCTAAATAACCCCCCCATAAAAAGCCGTAAACTCAAATTAAATAGCTGTTTCTTGGAATAAGGGGAATGCCTCCAAGGGATTAAAAAGAAAATCACCGGCAACCGCAAAGATCATACATACTAGTATTTCGTATCCTTGAATTAACCAAGGATACAATAGGGAGCTACTTGCCTTAAAGATACCCGGATTAGCTGTCGTTAGAAACGGGGCCATTAACCCTATTATCAGGCATAATACCAGCGTGGTACTTAAAATTCCAAAGACTAATCCTCCGCCCCTATTTACAAAGCTTAAAGTCTTAGCTAAAGGCGTTATAACTACAGCGATTAATAGATTAATAAGAAAGGCAATCAAAAAAAATAGTACAAGAAGAGCCCCTATCTTCAGGACATAATCCGTCAGGACTATGGTAGCCTCTCCGATCATTGGTTGAACTAGAGCATCAGGATCTGCGAATTGTCCTTTACCTGGGGTTTTACCTTCCGCTACTTTGGTCAGAAAGCTCCCAATCTTCGGTTCTATCTTTTCTCTTAACTTTAAGACCGGTTCAACCTTCTGCAAAAATTCAGGGTGAAAAAAGACAGCAATCCCAATAGCTGCTATCTTGCCTAAGAATCTTGATAACCCAGTTATCAGTCCTTTCCGAAATCCTGCGATTCCCCCAAAAGCCAACAACCCAAGTATAATAAAATCAAAAGTATTCATCTTCTCTCCCCCTTAACGAGGAATGGCGGGAATGTGTGCGAATCGAACACACCTCGGAACGTTCTGCGCCCCGACACACGGATTTGAAGTCCGGGGACGGCACCAGCCGCCATACATCCCCTTAAATATTGGTGCATTTAGTTTTTATATATATTTTAGCATATTTTCTTCCTAATTAAAATAAATAGACTCCTCGGCGAGCTTGATAATTAACGGGGATTTATTAAGAAAGCAATTAATAGAAACAAGAGGTAGGCTATCTAGATAGCTTACCTCTTGTTTCCTAAAAGAGTATTCTTAAACTGACTGTCTAGGAATTTATTATTGGGTAATATCGAATCCTTTCTCAATAAGAGCTTTTACCGCCGCTTCCGTACCTTCACCATCTAACCGACAAAGGATTTGAGCCTTATTATTAGGAAGATGATAAACAGCTAAACTTGTAATATCTACCTCGAAACGTCTAATAACGGAGGATACCTCACTAATGATTCCCATTTCATCCAGAACTTCGACCACTATCCGTTTCCCCGGGCTACGAGCCCCCATGATATCCAGGAAAGCGTCCATGATATTGTTCTCAGTAATAATTCCAACCAACTTATCCCCCTCCATAACAGGAAGGGCCCCTATTTTATGTTCCCTCATAAGTAAGGCTGCATCTTCGATCAGAGTATCCGGAGTGCAGGTAACAATTCTCTTGACAGCAACATCCTTGATACTTACCTTGGACAACAGTTCATTCATTTCGAACCTACTGAGGGAAGTAACCGGCGAGGGAGATGCGGCTCTTAGGTCCCCATCTGTCACGAGTCCTACTAATTTCCCGCTTTTCACCACGGGCAGTCTGTTAATACTCTTCGTTTTCATAATGTTCATAGCGTTGAGGATATTCTCACTAGGAGATACTGTTATAACCCGAGAAGTCATGAATTGTTGGACATACATTTCATATCGCCCCCTTAAGTAGACTCCTACAAACTCCTTTGTCTCCATATTCTACACGGTTAAGCTCTTCCCCTTTTTCTCTAAGGGAAGAAGTGTTAGAACATTATATACCATGAATAAAATTTTATGCTAGCCTCCAAGATATGCTTTGCGAACCTCTTCAGTTGCCATCAGTTCCTGAGCATTGCCGGAAAGTACTATTTTTCCGGTCTCTAAGACATAGGCCCGATTAGCTATAGAAAGTGCCATCCTCGCGTTTTGCTCTACAAGAAGAATAGTCGTGCCTGAGGAATTAATCTCCTTAATTATTTCGAAGATTTGTTTGACAAGAATTGGGGCCAGTCCCATAGATGGTTCATCGAGTAAGAGCAATTCCGGCTTGGACATCAAGGCTCGGCCCATAGCCAACATCTGTTGTTCACCGCCGGAAAGAGTACCCGCTAATTGGCGTCTTCGCTCTTTAAGACGGGGAAACAAGGTGAATATTTCTTCCCTATCCTCTTTAATACCTTCCTTATCCTTGCGCAGGTAAGCACCAAGGTCCAGGTTTTCCGATACCGACATATTAGCAAATATCCTGCGCCCTTCAGGAACATGCGAAATGCCTCTGGCTACGATTTGTGGAGCATCAACTACGGTTAGATCATCATCCTTAAAACTTAGAGCCCCTTCTTTTGGTCGCAGTAAGCCGGAAATCGTTTTTAGACAGGTGCTTTTTCCAGCACCATTAGAACCAATTAAAGTTACAATCTCACCTTTATTTACTTCAAAGGAAATACCTTTAAGAGCGTGGATTGCACCGTAAAAGACATGAATATTATTCAGTAAGAGCATCAGATAGCCTCCTCTCCAAGGTACGCCTCGATGACTTTGGGGTTATTCTTGATCTCCTCCGGTGTCCCGTGAGCAATGACCATGCCATAATCAAGGACATAGATTCTTTCACAGACACCCATAACTAAGGACATATCATGTTCGATCAAGAGGATAGTCAGCTTAAACTCTTGATCGAACATGAT
>CALBJS010000065.1 GCA_937892995.1 uncultured Peptococcaceae bacterium
GGCTAACGCAAATGGGTATGAGAATGAAAGAAGTACAGGGCGATATTAACCGGTTGGAAGATGTTTTCAAGTACAAGCTGGATGAAAATGCCGTTCGCGAAGCAGCCACTGAAAGCGAAGAGGAAGCCTATCAAAAACTGGAAGGAAATATCGAGATAAGAGATTTGTCATTCGGGTATAACCCGTGGGATCCGCCTTTGATTGAGAACTTTAACCTCAAACTCAAATCAGGTTCCAGGGTGGCACTGGTGGGCGGTTCCGGCTGCGGCAAAAGTACTGTTGCCAAGCTAATCGCCGGAATTCATCTTCCCTGGTCGGGTGAAATACTTTTTGACGGCAAGCCCAGGGAGGATTTGCCGCGCAATGTGATAGTCAACTCCATGGCAGTTGTGGATCAGGATATCACCATGTTTGACGGAACCATTAGGGAAAACCTTACCATGTGGGATAGCACCATTCCGGAATTCAACCTGATCTGGGCAGCCAAAGACGCCTGTATCCATGATGATATTACTCTGCGGGATAAGGGATATGACCATAAGGTCAGCGAAGGCGGCACCAACTTCAGCGGAGGGCAAAGACAAAGGCTGGAAATAGCCCGGGCCTTGGCAGGCAATCCTTCCATCTTGATTCTGGATGAAGCAACCAGTGCCCTTGATGTCCATACGGAAAAGCTGGTTGACGAGAACATTCGCCGGCGGGGTTGTACCTGTGTGATTGTGGCACATCGCCTGAGCACAATCAGGGATTGTGACGAAATCATCGTTCTGGAAAGGGGTAAAATTGTGGAACGCGGTACCCATGATCAATTGAAAAATACCGGAGGGCTATACGCCCAGTTAATCAGTGCTTAATCTATTTTAGCAGTTGGGAAAGAGGTATTTGCTTTGAGGTTCGTTGACCATTTGTCGTTTGTCTCAACTAAAACCGAAGGAAACAAGCCTTTGCTCCTGAACGGTTCCAAAGTCTGGCTGGTTCAGAAAGGCAAGGTTGACGTATTTATCACTAAAATTGCCAATGAAGAGATTGCAGGCAGCAGAAGTTATCTGTTTACAGTTGAAAAGGGAGAGAGTTTCTGCGGTCTGGCATCGTTGCAAGTAAGCGAAGGAGAGTTCGCACTTCTGGCCGTGGGGCATACCGACACGGAGCTGCTGGAATTTGACTGGCATGAATTTACTCAGATAAAAACGAAGAAGGAACGAAAAGAAATTATCGGCTTGCTAAAGGGCTGGACTGAAAAGTGGAATACCAAAGGACTTAAGGAAAATGAAATATTTGATTGGGACGCCGCCTTTGTGCCGGAAAAACTGGCTCAGTTCAACAGCCTGCTCTTCGCTCGGGTTCTGGAAGAGGTCCTTTGGGCTAAAAAAGAAGAATTGTTAAGGAATAAACTAAAACAAACCCAGGACAATGCCCGCCTGAACAGTGGATTGAAAAAACTGGCCGACACCCTGAACACCAGGAAGCGAAAGAGTCAGGGAGCAGAAGAAGTCTGCAATGATAATCTGCTCTTTAAGGCCTGTGTGGCGGTAGGAATGGCCAAAAAAATAACAATTCTCCCCTCCCATGGTTTGCGGAAAAATAATTCTGAATCAAAGGATCTTTTAGGAGACATAGCCCGGGCATCCCAAATCCGGATCAGAAAAATTATTTTAAAAGATAACTGGTGGAAAGAAGACAATGGTGCACTCCTTGTTTACAGGGAAGCTGACGGCCAGCCGCTGGCTCTTCTGCCGGTATCTCCTACCAAATATAGGTTATACGATCCTGCTGACGGCAGTCAGATCATTGTGGATGGCACGGTGGCGGAAACTATTCAGGCACAGGCCTATACCTTTTACCGTCCACTGCCGGCCAAAGCTATCGGGTTCAAGGACCTTCTTATGTATTTGGCTGATGGAGTCTGGAAGTCGGACGTGCTTACTTTACTGGCCATGGGGCTGCTGGGAGGACTGCTGGGAGCCCTGACACCGGTGGTTACCGGAATTATTTTTGACAGCGTGATTCCGGACGGGGAAAGACTGCTGTTAAGTCAAATCGGTTTTTTGCTCATCGCCATTGCCCTTACCGGTTTTGCTTTTAATTTAACCAGGTCCTTTGCCTTGCATAGGATCGAAGGACGTACGGAAAGCGATTTGCAGGCCGCGGTTTGGGATCGACTGCTGAGCCTGCCGGTACCTTTTTTTAAAGATTATACGGCGGGAGAGTTGGCCGGCCGGGCCATGGGAATCAGCCAGATTCGCAGCGTTATCTCGGGTGCGGCGGCAAATTCGATCATCTCGGGGATCTTTGCGGTATTTTATTTTATCCTGCTGTTTTATTACAGCTGGACATTAGCGTTGTTTGTTACGGCCATCGTGGTAGTAATTATGGCGGTATCACTGCTGTTTGGTTTTCTGCAAATACGCTATGAACGCCAGCTCATCGATTTGAATAATACCTTGGCCGGAAAGATTTTTGGCCTGCTCACCGGTATCAGTAAAATTAAAACCTCCGGATCGGAAAAGCGGGCCTTCCATAATTGGGCTGTGGATTTTAGTCAGGTCAGGGATGTTACCTACCGTAAAGAGACCTTGGGTAATAGAATGGCCGTGTTTAATTCCACCGTAAATATCATGGCCACGGGGATTATCTTTTTCGTCTTGATGAAGGTCAGCGGAGTCAATATGGGGGCCGGTAAGTTTATTGCCTTTAATTCAGCTTTTTCCAGTTATTTGGGTGCCATGCTGGAAATATCCGGCGTGATTCTCCAGCTCAATATCATTAAACCCCTATATGAGAGGATAAAACCAATTTTGGTAACTTTACCCGAATTTGACCTGGATAAAGCCGATCCTGGTGAGCTGGAAGGGAATATAGAAGTCAGCCATGTGAATTTTCGCTATAACCCTGACGGACCGTTGATCCTGAATGATATTGTGCTGGAGATTAAAAAAGGAGACTACGTCGGCATCGTAGGCACTTCCGGCAGCGGCAAATCCACCCTGTTTCGCTTGCTGCTTGGTTTTGAAAAAGCGGAGTCCGGCCAGATTTTTTATGACCAGCATGATTTGGAAAATGTGGATATCCGTTCTATCCGGCGCCAGTTGGGGGTTGTATTGCAAAGCGGCCAATTGATGCACGGCAGTATATTCGACAATATCGTTGCCGCCAACCCCGGGCTGACTATGGAGGACGCCTGGGAAGCAGCTCGGATGGCTGGGATGGAAGAAGATATCAAGAGCATGCCGATGGGAATGCATACCATGGTAAGCACTGACGGAGGCACCTTATCCGGTGGACAGCGGCAAAGGCTGCTTATTGCCCGGGCCATTATCTCCAGGCCGAAAATTATTTATTTCGATGAGGCCACCAGTGCTCTGGACAACAGAACCCAAAAGATTGTCAGCGAAAGCCTGGCCGGTTTAGGTGCCACCAGGATCGTAATCGCCCACCGGCTAAGTACTATTGCCAGCTGCAATAAAATTGTCGTTATGGATAAAGGACGGATTGTCGAGCAGGGTAGTTATCAGGAACTGTTTGAGAAAGAAGGCCTGTTTACCCAACTGGTAAAAAGACAGTTGGCTTAAAAGGATTTCGTGTTCAAGAGAAGAGGTGAGCGAACATTGAATAAGAGTAGCAATCCTTCGGTTATGGAGGATCAATCCGGCAGTATTGCCAAGGTTTATCGTGGCTATTATGCCAAGCTTTATAAATATATCCTTTACCGGGTAGGTGATCCAGCCGCGGCAGAAGACCTGGTAAGTGAAGTATTTGCCAAAGTACTGGCTAAATACCACACCTATAACCCGGACCGAGCTAGGTTCAGCACATGGCTTTATACCATAGCCAACAATACCATCATTAATTACCACAGTAAAAATCGTTATCATACTTCCCTCCGGAACAGGTGATTGATCTCAGGTACTCGCCGGAGGATGAGGTGATGAAAAAGGAATTAAAAGAAGCTTTGATTCAGGCGGTAATGAAGCTGGATGAGCGTCAGAAAAACATTATTGCCCTTAAATTCGGCACTTGTGAGACCAACCGTGAAATTGCCCGAATGCTGAATTTGACGGAAAGCAATGTGGGGACTATCCTGTACCGGGCTTTAAAGCAATTGCGGGATATTTTAAAGGAACAAGGTACAGTGTATGAACCGGAAATATAAACGGAGGTGTGGTCAATGAAGGAAAAACCATTGAAATCGTTTCTGGCCAGTGTAGATAAAATTGTATCCGGCCAGCCTCTTAAACCGTCCGAATACGAGCAGTATGATAAGGACGATCAAGAATTGCTCTGCCTTGCCCAGCTGCTGGCGGATGGCAGCTGGGCCAGACAAAACGATGAACTGGCAGACGATGAGCTTGATCTGGTGGCAGGCGGTGCAAATTCCAACACAATATTCACTAAAGACAACAAACTGTAAATCTGAAAAATATCTATTGAAAATATGTGATACTCTTGTTGCCCGCTTGTATAAGTGAACAGAAGCTGAAAAACAGATCCAGGAATGGAAATCGGAAAGAAAGAGGTGTATTAAATTACACCGGTATTAAGGTTATTAGAGGAAAACTTTTTTGTGTCTGCCAACTCGTTAGCCTGGGAAAGTATAGCATCTCCGGATGAGCCCTTTGTACAGGCCTGGGAAGAATATATCCGGGACATACCCCGGCTGGGAGTCCTGGGAGCCTTACAGCAAAGGCTGGTCCAGCTTTGTTTCCCGGTTCGGGAGGGACTGAGTGCCAATCCGGGCTACCTGCTGGCGACCCGCCGAGGGGTCAACCCGGCGGAGTTCGAAGGGGCTGGGGGGATCCGCCTTGAGGACCCGGCAGGGCTGAAGGTTTATCTTTATCAGACCCTGGCAGGCAGAATTCCTGTACTGGAAACCGCCAGCCGTAAGGATTTTGAGTCACTGGTACAGGCTTTTTATCACCGGAATGAACCGGTTGCTATCCCGGCTTCCTTGGGAGCCTATATGATTAAGGGATATAACAATTGGGACAGGGTGGACCGCTACAAGCGACACAGCGGTCAGGGCTTTGATTTTACTTACCTGAAAGCCCACCGGGAATTATACCAGGATATATTTCTAATCCTAACCGACACAGAATACAGCGGCGTACCGGCGAAAATGCTGGGGCTAAAGCAAGAGGAATGGAACAGGCTGTCACTGGTGATTCGCAGAGAGCATGAGGCCACCCATTATTTTACCCAGCGCTTTTTCGGTTCAGCCAGGAATCACCCTCTTGATGAATTTATTGCTGACTATATGGGGATCGTCGCCTCTGTTGGCCGCTATCGGGCGGATTGGTTTCTCTGTTTTATGGGACTGGAAAATTACCCGGAGTTCCGGCCGGGAGGCCGATTGACTAATTACCTGGGGAACCAAAAACTATCTCAGAGTGAATTTGATGAATTAAAAAGCTGTCTCAAACACGCAGCGGAAAACGTGGAAAGTTTTGCCGCCAAGAATACGGAAGTTTATTCTCCGCAAGGCAGGTATGAAATGCTGCTGCGTTTGTCCAGAAGCAATCTCCTTAGATTGGCTGAAAATAATTTTACATAAAGGATTAAACAAGGGGAAGGGGGGGTGAAAAAATCTGGTTTCGGAAAAATTAAATAGTTTGGGTACATTTAATAAAAGAAAAAATTAAGTTAAAGTGTGTAAGAAAAAGAAAGGATGGACTAAAATGGCTACAAATTTTGAATTGTTACAGGCGAAACTTGAAAGTGACCCGGCTTTTGCCGCAAGGCTTATTGAACTGGAATCTGCAGAAGAAGCTCAAAGCTTTTTGAAAGCAGAAGGAATGGATTTTACAATGGAAGAACTCAGCTCCTTTGCCGAAGCGGTAAACAAATACGGGGAAAACGATGGCGAGCTTTCCGATGAAGCCTTAGAAGGTGTAGCCGGCGGCAGTGTCTCACTTGCCACCGTTGCCGCAGTGGCGACAATAGCGTCGGTTACTGACGATATGACAGGGGGCCATGCCAGAAGAAATATTACCAGCGGGGTCAGGTCAGTGGCCAGGCGTATTTTCAGAGGCTGGTAAGCAAAGGTTAAGCTTATGGTTGAAGCCATAAATTTTTAACCTTTATGGCTTTGACCCGGCCCGTATGGTGAAAAAGAAAGGATGGCCCAAATGGCGACAAATTTCGAATTATTACAGGAAAAACTTGAGGCTGACCCGGCTTTTGCTGAAAAACTCATTGCACTGGAAACGGCGGAAGAAGCACAAAGCTTTTTGAAAGCGGAGGGACTGGATTTTTCTGTTGAAGAACTCAGATCTTTTGCCGAGGCGGTGAACAGGTACGGGGAAAGGGAAGGCGAGCTTTCCGATGAAGACCTGGAGGGTGTAGCCGGGGGCACTGCCATCGCTGCGGTGGCGACGACAATAACGTCAATTAATAACGAGATAAACAGTGCCAAAGTAAGGGTCTCCAGGGAGGC
>CALBJS010000066.1 GCA_937892995.1 uncultured Peptococcaceae bacterium
GGCATTTAGCCTGGTTAAGTTGGGTAAAGAGCCCTCGTGCGTGCAACATTGCCAGGCTAAATGCCTTACGTTCGGGCCACTTGAAGAATTGGGGAAAAAGCTTACGGATCATCCCAAACAAGTTCTCTATGCTTTAGAATAGGGCTTGGCAAGAGTGGAGTCAGCACCACCCGCTTAGCGGATGGTGCTGCCCTAACCACTTGTCCGCCAGCTGATCAGCGAATTGATTTTTGGGACAACTTCAGGCTTATCAGCCCGGCAAATGCGGAAATAGGGTTTCCGTTGCAGAATCGTATATTTGGGGGGTATTTTCTATGAAGTACTGATAATAAATGCAAAAATACAAGTTTATTAAAATGTGAAGCTTTACCATTTAAAAAATTCTTTTTATAAGAAAGAGTTAGGAGTGAAAAAATGACACACGCAGGTATACTTATTGCAGTAATAGGTTATTTATTTGTATTAATTGGGGGTGTTGGAGGTTATCTATCATACAAAGCTAGAAAAGCTGAGACAACAGGGCATGGAGCATTCCTTTTATCTAACCGGGATATGAATGTAGCTGTGCTTGGTACTACCCTAGCCTTTTCGGTATTAGGTGCCGCTCATGTACTAGGTGGGTTTGAAATGACTTGGTATCAGGGAGCAATCACAGTATGGTTTAGCCTGGCACATGTGGTTGTACTCACTGTAGCCTGCCTTGCCACCGGTCGCTGGGTACGCCGACTTGGTGTAACCACAATTCCCGAATTATTAGGCATGATGCATGGAAAAACTTTAAGGGTAGTAGTTTCATGCGTAATGGCTGGGGTGCTATTCGGCTTTTTAACTTTAGAATGCCAGGGGATTGGAATATTATTTGCTACAATGACAGGCTGGACTATTCAAAAGGGTGCGGTTGTAGGTGGCTGTTTTGGTATTCTTTATGTTATTTTAGCAGGTATGAAAGAAATCGGCTGGGTAAACCTGATTAATGCATTTGTTAAATATATCGGCCTGATAGCTGCTACTATCTACATCGGGTTACACCTACCTTCAGGTGGTTGGGGCAAAGTGGCCGATTTTTATGTTACCCAGGATCAAGGATGGATGTTGAGTATTTTTGGAACCTCCAATCTATTTATTGCTTTTGCTCTGTCGAACGTCATTGCTGTTACATTTTGCCAAGGTATAAATCAAATGCTAATGCAGCCCTGTATGGCGGCTAAAAGTGAAGACACAGTAAGGAAAGCTATTTGGATTGCTGCACCGGTTAACGGTCTATTTGGAGTTTTTATCGTTGTGCTGGGGCTAGCTGCGAAAACTATGCCGGATATCGCTGCCGTTGGCCCAAAATTATATGGCCCATATTTACTTGTACAAATGTTACCTACTTGGTTAGTAGCTTTAGTTTTAGCTTCTTTTGTCGGTGCGGTCCTGTCCACATTTGCCATGGCAGCTATGACTGCGGCAAGTATTTTCTCTGCTGATATTTATCGTATGCATTATAATCCAAATGCTAGTGGGAAACAAGTTGCCAATGTTACAAAAGCAGTAATTGTCGTTTTGGCCATTATCGCCATGGCTGTGGCGGCATCCTTGCCACCAATTATCGCTGCAGTTAATTGGCTTTTCTCCTTTATCATCCCGGTTTTTTGGCTGGTAATATTCGGACTATTTTGGAAAAGGTCTGAAAAAGCTGCCCTAACTACCTGCTTTAGCTCCTGGATAGTTAACCTTTTATGGTCCTTTACAAGCTTGCCTGAATTATTAAATATACCTAATATAACCAATGTCTATGTAGTATTAGTAGTAACTATTATTGTAGGAGTTGTATCATTAGCAATTATGGATGGCAAGCCTGGTTATTTTAAGTCAACGGAATACTTGCAGAAAAAAAATGAATTAGCCGTGTAATAATATTTCGTATAAAGGGGTGAAAGATAGTGGTTTTGAATATATTTGGTAGCTCTATCCTTTCAATTCTAGGTATAGTAATAATCGGGGAAATATTCTATAAGTTATTGAGTAAAAAGGAGGTTTAATTTATGCATGAAGTTGTTGTAACGCAAATATGGATGGCAGGTGTGGTAGGAATTATGGTGATATACGGAATTATAACTGCAATAGGAATTTTACGTAAGAAAGAAGAAGAGTAAAATATCTTTGAAATAAAATAATGGGAAGTACGAAACAACGCCTTAGTAAGCCTGAGCTTAGCTAAGGTGTTGTTTATTGTGTAACGAAAAGGGGCCGTGTTGAAACTTTAGTTTCTCACGGCCCTTATAGTAAGTGCTTAATATTAGTGTGCATCGTCAGCACAGTGCCTTAGGATGTTAAGCTGGAAAACTCATCCTATACTCTGTAATCAATCTCTGAAAATGCTCGGGGGGAGTTCCCTCAATGATCATGGCTTGGGCCTTTTCGAAGAGATGTCTGTGGACATCCTCCCGGGCTCCCAGGAAGCTAATCATGTCTTGAAGACTTGGGTCATCAGTCATGGTGAAATGCAGATCGTAGAGCTGTCGGGCCCTGATCTCTGCTTCAGCATCAGCTTGTAACATAGCAATAGGATCAAGACTCTGGTCAACATATCCAATATTCCAGGGAATTCCTTGGGAATCCACATAACAAAGGGGAGATCCCCCTAATTTGTGGATGGCGATGGCGACCATTTCCAGATGACTATGTTCTTCGGCAGCAATCATATTTAATAGTTCCCTAACATAAGGATTCGGCATGTTGCGACTGTGATTCATATACTGCGTAGCTGCTGAAAATTCGCTATCCTTTCCGCCATAGTGTTCAAACATTACTTGCCCGAATCTGGGGTCAGGACAGCTGACTTCTACCGGATACAATAATCCGTTAGCGTATTTAAACACAATTACTCCTCCTTAAGAGTTATACTGGTGTATTATATTTAGGGACGGGATGATTGGTCACTTTTATTCTTATGGAGTTCAAAAGATCGATATGTGAATTAGGGCTAAATGGGTTGGACAGGAGAGTAGATAGGAGTTTTTTGCTTGGTATATTTCTCCGTGCTATAATTATTATCCAAAGCTTTCTAAGGAGGAAAAGTAACTAAAGATGCTTGAGAAAAATAAGGAATGGATTCGGGAAAAAATTGATCGTATCCTCCCTAAAGTAATGAAACCCGGACGCTATGTCGGTGGGGAATGGAATATTATTCATAAAGATTGGGAAAAGACAGATGTCCATACAGCCTTTGTCTTTCCTGATGTTTACGAAGTAGGCATGTCTAATCTAGCTTTAAGGATTCTTTATGATTTGCTTAATTCTTATGAGGAATATTTATGTGAGAGGGCTTTTGCTCCCTGGCCGGATATGGAAGAAAAACTGAAGGAAGAAAGAATCCCCCTCTATGCTTTAGAATCCTTCCGCCCTTTGAAAGATTTTGATGTACTAGCTTTTACCCTGCAATATGAATTAAGCTATACCAATATTCTTAATATCCTAAGATTAAGTGAAATACCTTTAAGGTCTGCTCAGAGGAGAAACAAGACCAACGAAACCACAGACTCAAATAAAAATTTAGTTACCAACTCCAATATGAACACAAGCCTTGAGTATCCTTTGGTCATCGCCGGTGGGCCCTGTGCCTATAATCCTGAGCCTCTTGCTCCTTTTGTAGATGTTATTTTATTAGGGGAAGGTGAAGAGCAATTCCCGGCTGTTTTAGGGATTATCAAGGAAGGCAAGGAGAAAGGAAAATCCAGGGAAGATATTCTGGCCGAATTGGTTAAACTCCAAGGTATTTATGTTCCGGAATACTACGATTTTACCTATAAGCCGGATGGGACGATAAAGGAACTAAAGGTGAATAAAAATGCTCCATCCGTAATTAAGAAAGTCATCATAAAAGACTTCAGTGCCGCTTATTTCCCGGAGAAGGTGATCGTTCCTTATACGGAAGCCGTTCATGACCGGGTAATGCTTGAAGTGATGAGGGGTTGTACCAGAGGGTGTCGCTTTTGTCAGGCCGGGATGATCTACCGCCCTTTACGGGAACGTTCGCCCGAAAGGTTAATTGAACAGGCTGAAAAGGCGATCGAGGCTACGGGTTACGAAGAAATTTCTCTGGTTTCCCTATCAACAAGTGATTACACTTGTGTGAATAGAGTCTTGGAAAAGTTAATGACTAAAATGCAGGGGAAAGGGGTCAGTGTCTCCCTTCCCTCTTTACGGCTGGATTCATTTGATGTCCGGATTGCCGAACAAGTACAGAAGGTAAGAAAATCAGGACTTACTTTTGCTCCGGAGGCAGGAACGCAGCGTTTGAGGGATGTTATCAATAAAGGGGTAACTGAAGAAGACTTATTAAGGACAAGTGAAGCTGCTTTTCGTGCAGGATGGAGCAGTATTAAGCTTTACTATATGATAGGTTTGCCCACCGAGACTTATGAGGACCTGGATGGAATAGTGGACCAGGCTAAGAAGGTCCTGGAAGTGGCTAGAAAAGAAGGAAGAAGGGGTGCCAGGGTTACTGTATCTGCCAGCTCTTTTGTTCCCAAGCCTCATACTCCTTTCCAATGGGAAGGACAGGATTCCCCAGAAACTCTTAAGGAAAAGCAGGAATATCTCCGGAAGAAAATGAGGGATAATAGGATTAAATTCATCTATCACGATGTTGGGACAAGCTTTATGGAAGCGATCTTCGCCAGAGGAGACCGAAGACTAGCTGACCTTCTGGAATGGGCGGTTCAAGCCGGTTGTAAATTTGATGGCTGGAGCGAGCATTTCCGATATGATCTTTGGCTCCAAGGTTTAGCGGAAAAAGGAATAGAACCGTATTTTTATGCTAATCGGGAATATTCAGCGAACGAAATCTTACCATGGGACCATTTGGATTCAGGTGTGAGTAAGGAATATCTCTTAGAAGAGCATAAAAAAGCCCTGGCAGGGATGGTTACACCGGACTGCCGGGGAAAGTGCGGTCACTGTGGTGTTTGTCCGGATGTAGCCAGGACAGTTCGGTTTAAGGGTTAAACGTTAAACGTTAAACGTAATCTTTATTTTTGGACCGGAATCTTATTGGATTTAGCCCTGGCAACAGATGGTCTGGGCAATACCTATGAAGTATTCCGATTCACGGATGATATGCTTGAGAACGGAAACGGCGATGGGGTTTTGTTTTAACGAGGGACTAAGGCTTAGAATTTCAAACAATAGGGTTAAGAAACGCCCGCTTTGTTCCAGGCAGAAACTAATAAGTCTTAAGACCTGGTCAGCAAGGGTCTGAGGGACGTTATTCCCCGACCTTACCACGCTTTCTGTCAGTTGTACCACCTGACCATGGGTTTTGGTTAGAACTGTTTCCCATTCCTTAAGCTCTTCGATAAACTTTCTTTCCAGATCGGGAACGATTTCCCGAATTACGATTGTATGTTCGTATTCTTGGTGTTTCCAGAAACCAGCCTCGTCCAGAAGCCTAAGGGGAATTTGTTCACCATATAGGAACTGCATCTTGATATCCCTCCCTCTTTAAGAGATATTTATTCAGCATTTTAGGGAAAATGTCAGTACTAGAGGCAGCATTATATTATTATTTTAAATATTTTATGGCCTTGGAAGTTCAGGACGATTTTGGTATACCAAGTATGGAACTGGATTGAATTGATGATAAGTTTTATAGAAAGAGGTGGTTATTCTGAAGACGAGGATGGCCTATAGTAAGAAAAAGGAAGCCAGTTATATAGCACATCTTGACTTGGCTAGAGTTTTTGATAGGGCCTTGAGACGGGCCCAAATAGAAGTAGCCTACTCTGAAGGATTTAACCCTCACCCCAAGATTGCCTTTGGCCCTCCTTTACCGGTAGGTGTCGAGGGTGTGCGGGAATATGTCGATATAGATTTGAAGCCACCTGAAAGTCCGGGAACGGGAAGATCTCTTCAGGAACAAGAACAAGCTTTTTTGGTAGAGGTGGTTGCTAAACTTCAAAAGCAATTACCTGAAGGAATTGAGCTTAGCGATTATGCTCTTCGTCCCCAAGGGAGTAAGGCTATCATGGCTCTTGTCAATCTTGCCAGATATAGAACGCAAGCCCCATTTTTAGAAGCAGTGACTTCTGCACAACTTAAAGAAGCTTGCCGAAAATGGCTTGCTAGGGAGAAAATCATAGGGGTTCGCTATAAAAAAGGCAAAAGAACAGAGAGGGACATCCGCCCATTTGTGAGCAGAATTGAGATTCTTTCACATGAAAATGATAATAAGGCTGTGATGCTTTTTGATATAGTGACAGGCAATGCAGGATCCGTACGTCCAGTAGAGGTATTGGTGAGCCTAAGTGAGTTAGAAGAGCTTCCAGTGGATATTCCCGGTGTTCATACTACCAGGGAAGGGCTTTACATAGAGCAACCTGATGGGACCTTGATTGATCCGCTGGAGATGGTGAAGTAAGATCGGAAAGCGGAGCAAGGCTGTTAGTCACATGGAGGTGATTATCTGCCGAGGAGAGATTGCTTCGTTGCCTGTCTAGTTAGGAATACGTAAACGAAAGCTGGTATTATATTGAAACAGATTATTATTACTTCAAGAAACAATCAAATTCGGGCTGCTGTCCTGGAAGAAGGAAGGCTAATCGAAATTCTAGATGATTCGGAGAGGGAAACACGTTTTGCCGGAAGCATCTTTAAGGGTAAGGTTAATAATGTCGTTGCCGGTATTCAGGCAGCTTTCGTGGATATTGGGCTGAGCAAGAATGCTTTTCTTTATGTGGGAGATGTTATTGCTTCGGAATACCATGGGGATGAAATAGTACTACCTAAGATTGTTCCTTCGATTGAGAACTTCGTAAAGGCAGGACAAGAATTGATAGTCCAAATTATAAGAGAATCTGTAGGAAGCAAAGGGGCGAGGATTACTACTAATTTATCCTTACCCGGACGTTTTGTAGTCTTGCTTCCTGGAAATAAGGACTATCTAGGGTTATCCCGAAAGATCAAAGATGAGCAAGAAAGACAACGTCTTCAAGAACTGGGTGCTAGGCTCAAACCGGATGAGGCCGGGTTGATCATTCGCACTTTGGCCGAGGGTGTCTCGGAAAGGGAATTCTTAGAGGATATAGAAAAGCTACTTATTATTAACGAGGAAATTAAGAATAAAATCGAAAAAAATTCTGCTCCCAGTCTTCTTTACAGTAACAGTGACCCATTTTCACGCCTCTTGCGAGAAACAATCGATGAAGAGGTAGATAAGATTATCATTGATGATGGCGACTTGGCGGAATTATTAAGGAAGAATCTTAGAGAGGTGTGTTCCTCGGTCGCAAGCAGGATCTGGACGGATTTAAGGGGAGAGATTTATGATCGTTATAATATTAACAATGAGATCAGAAAGGCTCTACAAGCAAAGGTTACTTTAGAAAGCGGAGGTTACTTGGTAATAGAACAAACCGAGGCTCTGACAGCCATTGATGTAAATTCCGGAAAATACATAGGTAGTAAATCCTTGCAGGATACACTTTTGAATCTTAATCTGGAAGCGGCGGCAGAGATTTCTCGGCAGATCAGACTTCGGAATATAAGTGGTATCATCATCCTCGATTTTATAGACATGGAGAAAAAAGAGGACTGGGATAAATTAATTCAGAGTCTTGAAATGTTTTTCCTTAAAGATAAGGCAAAATGCAAAGTTATGGGTCTGACAAAGTTAGGATTAGTGGAGGTGACTCGCAAGAAAGAAGGGCAGACTCTAGCTGCCCGTTATTCAGAACGTTGCCCAAAATGTGATGGGAAGGGCAGGATTGTTACTGATATTCCGCTGCGAAATTTGTAATATTAATTTATAAAATAAAGTAAATAAATACTAGAATTAGCAGTGTTTATATGGTAGATTTAATATACTAGAGGGAAACTATGGAAACTAAAATAGTTTCCATTTTACCTTGAGAATAAAAAGGACTTAAGCGGGGGTTATTAATGAAGTATGAGGGATAAGATAATCGAGTCAGCCATTAGACAGATCAAGAGTTATGGGTTACGCCGCTTTACTGTCGATGATATCGTCAAAGATCTCAGAATAAGTAAAAAGACACTTTATCAGCATTTTTCTTCCAAAAAGGAATTGATTGGGACTGTATTGGATACGGCAATCGAACTGGAAAAGAGAATTACGGATGAGGCCTTGGTCAATGGAGGAGATTGGTTTGAGAAGCTTGATGCGATCCTCTCGGTTCATTCTTATACCAATATTCCGTACAGGCTTATGGATGAAATCGCCCGTTTTTTCCCTGAGGAAAGGGCCTATGTCGATAGGATTGTAGAGTATAAGGCTAAGGTCCTTAGAGAATTACTTGAACAGGGACTTAAGGAAGGGAAGCTACGTACAGATATTAACCTTGAGATTATCATCTTAGCCTTGAACAAAGTGTTCCATACTCCTACTAATGAAGAATTCCTTAAGGAAAATGACCTTACTGTTAATCAATTACTAACAGACTTAAAGGAAATAATTTTTTATGGTAGCTTAATGGACGGAAAAAAGAAATCTTGATCAGCAAGATATGTTTAGAAGTTTAGGGAAAATGAGGAGGGATCAAGAATGAGAGAATCGGGTATCAGATTAAAGAATAGACTATATCTTTTCAGGATACTTGTCATATTCGTCCTATTAATAATTTTCACCACAGGTCTTTTGGGCTGCACTCAGGAGACTTCCGCACCCGAAAAGGGTAAACCGGTGGAGAGCATGATAGTGGAAGCAAAGGAATACCCGGTCAGATTGGAATCTTTCGGGATAACCGGTTCGCAGACCATAAAAAAATACAGCTTTAAGGTACCCGGTAAGCTTAGCAAGTTATATGTAGAAAAAGGACAGAAAGTCGAAAAAGGAAAGCTTCTAGCCGAGCTAGAAAAAAAAGATCTGCAGTTCGCTCTGCAAGCAGCCGAATATACTATGAATAAAGCCTCTAGTGCCGCTCAAGATGCCCAAGATTTTTACGAAAAAGTCAAGGTGCTCCAGGAAAGCGGAGCTGTTTCCCAGCGGGACCTGGATTTGGCTTTGCTGGATCTGGAAGTGAAAGAAGCAAGCTATAATCAGGCCAAAGTGGATTATGATTATAAATTGAGCATACTTAATGATGCTGCCCTCTATGCCGATATGGATGGTTTTGTTGTCGAGCTACTTAATGAGGAGGGAGAAATAGTAGGTTCGGGTTATCCGGTGATTGTCGTTCGCAGTGGTCGACAGGTGATTAATGTCGGTCTTACCCAAGAAGATATTCAGAAGGTAAAAAAAGGGATCAAAGCAGCTATTCTTACGGAAAGTGGGGATAATAAACAGGCCGGAGGGGAAGTTACTCTCCTCGATCAGCTCCCGGATCAGGAAAGTCGGACCTATAACGTTGAGATTACCCTGACGGAGGTGCCTGACAGTTATGATTTTTATCTGGGTTCTACTTGTCGGGTACAATTGGAGATAGGGACTGCTCAAGGAATCCGGATTCCTTTGACTTCCATTCAGAATGACGGTCAAGACTATGTTTATACCGTCAAAGAGAATAGAGCTCTAAGAAAAAATGTGAAAATTATTGATACGGTTGATACTTTAGTTCGGGTGGAAGGACTAGAAGAAGGGGAAGAACTTGTAATTGCCGGGATGAAAAACCTTACTGATGGCTGTCTTGTCGTGACTTCCGTAGAGGGAGTGGAGAATTCATGAGTAAAGAAAATACTCCTTTTGAACCTAAGGGTCTAATCTATGCAGTTATTCGGAAAAGAGTTTTCACGGTTTTCTTTGTACTTATTATTGCTGTCTTGGGGCTTTATTGCTATTATCTTATTCCTAAACAGGAAAGTCCTGATGTTACTGCTCCTATGGCCCTCATTACTACGGTTTACCCGGGAGCCTCTCCGGTCGATGTGGAAAAGTTGGTGACCCGTCCACTGGAAGATGTGGTATTAGAAATTGATGGCTATAAAGAGAGTAAATCTTATTCCCGAAATAACATCTCCATCCTGGTTCTGGAGTTGGATAATGAGGCTGACGTGGATAAAGCCTGGACAGATCTCCGTAGACGGGTGGAGGATATTCAAAACGAGCTTCCCGCGGAATGTCATGCCACGGAGATGGACACTAATCTTGCCGAAACTGCCGGGATGATCATCTGTCTTTCCGGGAGCGATGCTAGCTATGAACAGCTAGCATCGCTGGCGGAGAATATGAAAAGAGAGCTAGCTCATATTCCGGGGGTATCCCGTTTTGAGGTTAAGGGTATTCAGGATAAAGTAGTTGAGGTTAAAGTCAATATTTCTAAGCTTAACCAGTATGATTTATCTCTGGAAGATCTCTATAATATCTTGAAAGTTCAGAATATGGAGATCCCTTCGGGAGCGATCAACACGGGGGAAATGAAAATTAATGTCAGCACTCCGGGGATTTTCAGCTCTTTAAGTGATATTGAGAATACCATCATTGCAGTTTCTCGGGAAACCGGTGCCTTGGTGCGCCTAAAAGATATTGCCACTATTGACTGGGAACGGGAAGAATCGGCACACAGGATAAAAAATAATGGCGAAAATGCCATTCTCCTAGCCGGCTACTTCCGGGAAGATAAAAATATTGTCCATATTGGCCAGGACGTCAGAAAAAAGCTTGATGAGTTGCAAAAAACTATCCCTCCGGGGGTAGAAATGAGCGAGATTACTTTTCAACCCGAAGAGGTCAGCCAAGCAGTGAACGGCTTCTTTCTTAATCTTTTAGGCGGAATGGTTTTGGTGCTTATTGTTGTCTTCGTCGGCATGGGTCTTAAAAATGCCTTGGTAGCATCTGTTGCTGTGCCCCTGTCCATCTTAATTGCTTTTATCGCTATGTATTTCACGGGAATCAAAGTTCATGAGGTATCCATCGCTTCCTTGATTATTGCCTTGGGCATCTTAGTGGATAATGCTATTGTGGTGATAGATGCTATCCAGAATTATCGGGAAAAAGGTATGGAAAAGCTGGAAGCATGTCTTAAGGGAACCAGGGAATCCATCCTGCCTATTTTTGCGGCTACACTGGTAACTACTGTGGCTTTTGCACCCATTCTTGTTGTCCCCGGGTCAGCCGGGGACTATATGAAAAGTATTCCTTACATGCTTGGGTACTCACTCTTTGCTTCTTTTGCGGTGGCTGTTTTGGTAACACCGGTGATGGCCTATATTTTTGACGAGAAATTACCTTCGACATCTTCGGAAAAAGAAAGTAAGGTGCGACAATATTTTGAGAAGAACTTAGATCGGGCCTTAAAACATAAGAAAAGAAGCCTAATCTTGGTACTGGTTATTTTTGCTTTAAGCTTTGGTCTTATAAAGTTTATTCCTCTCCAGTTCTTTCCTCTAGCGGATAAGAACATGGCCTATATTGACTTAAGAACCGAGAAAACAGTAAATATTGACCGTACCGAAATGTTGGCCGCTCAAGTGGAAAAGTTTCTAAGTGAGCAGCCTGAAGTCAGCGGATATACTACATCCGTTGGGGATGGGCTTCCTAAGTTCTATTTAACCTTAGTTCGGGGGACCCCTTCCCAGGATTATGCTCAAATAATGTTTAAGATCAATCCGGAAGAAACCTCTCGTTATGGTAATCTTAAAGAATTGGCCGTCGGCTTTCAGGAGGAACTTGATAGGACCCTGGTAGAAGGAAAAGCAACAGTTAATCTACTGCAGAAGGCTTATCCCGGTGCTCCTTTAGAAGTAAGAATCCTTGGGGAAGACAGAGAAAAACTGAAACAGATAAGCGATTATTATATTACGCTGATGAAGGAACTGCCCGGAACAATTAACGTGGAGACTGATTCGGACTCCGCTTTGTATGAATTTTTAGTAGATGTAGATAATGACCGAGCTACTAATCTGGGGATTACCAAATATGATATCCAGCGCCAGATTAATATTGCTCTTAAAGGGAGTGAAGCTTCTGTTTATCGTAAGGCGGGCAATGAGTATCCGATCGTAGTTAGAAGTGATATCAAATCTAAGGAAGAACTGGAAAATATGGAAATTAAATCGTCCTTTACCGGTTCTAAAGTATTGCTTAAGCAGTTCGCTGAAGTCAAGCTCGATGCTGCTTTCCCTAGTATTAAAAAGTATGACGGGCGGCAGTGTATTACGGTTACATCTTACTTGGAACCCGGCTATAGTGCCGTATCGACTGAACAATTACTTAAAAAGGAAGCAAGCCGGCAAATACAAGGCCAAGGGATCGATACTGAAAGAATTGAAATTCTCTACCAAGGTGAAGCCAAGGATATAGCGGATAATTTCAGCGACCTGGGAGTTGGGGCAATATTTGGAGTATTCGCCATCTATATTATTCTTATGCTGCAGTTTGGATCCTTCAGACAACCCTTGATTATCTTTACCACTATTCCTTTATCTTTGATAGGAATCTTCCTGGGGCTGTTTATTTTCCGTCAGCCACTGTCTTTTACGGCCTTGAT
>CALBJS010000067.1 GCA_937892995.1 uncultured Peptococcaceae bacterium
GGTCCTCTGTTCAAGTCGTTGGGCTTCTAAGAGCTTGTCCCGAGAACGAAGAACAGCAAGACGATCCTCCAGTTCGATTTCGATATTCTCCGTTGCCCTTATTAGCTTTTCCCTTTCGGTGACATAGTGGGAGTTAGGGAATATTGAAACGTGTTTTCGCTCCCCCAAAATCTCGCCTGTCAAAATGTTAACTTCATAAAGATGCTCGATCTCGTCTCCGAACATCTCTACCCTAATGGCTTTTTCACTCGATGAGGCCGGGCAGATCTCAACAATATCCCCTCGGACTCTAAATGTTCCTCTAAGGAAAGAGAGATCGTTACGATCGTACTGAATATCTACCAGCTTTCTTAGCATCTGGTTACGTTCGATCTCCTGTCCTTGTCTAAGGGACAAGACCATATCGCGATACTCGTCCGGCGAACCCATACCATATATACAGGAGACACTGGCTACCACGATAACATCCCTTCTTTCAAAGAGAGCAGCCGTAGCGGAGTGTCTTAGTTTTTCTATTTCTTCATTTATAGAAGCATCTTTTTCGATATAAAGATCACTGGAAGGAACATAAGCTTCGGGTTGATAATAATCATAGTAGCTTACGAAATATTCTACTGCATTCTCGGGGAAAAATTCTTTAAATTCGCAATATAACTGTCCGGCAAGTGTTTTGTTATGTGCGAGTATCAGGGTCGGTTTTTGAACCCTGGCAATAATGCTGGCCATAGAAAAGGTCTTACCTGAACCAGTTACCCCCAGAAGTGTTTGGTGCTTGTTCCCTTCCAGAACTCCCTTAGTCAGCTTGTCCACTGCTTGGGGCTGATCACCCGAAAGACTATAAGGAGCCCGCAGACGAAATTCCATCGTTTGATCTTCCTTCCTAAAAACTGCTTTAAAATTATCCTTGCTCCGCATGCGAATAATGGGCGGCTAAGGCTTTAACTAATCTATTATAGCATTTCATGATAATTATATCATTGGGAAGATTTAGCGAAGATCAGTAAGAATACTGCTTAATATTTCGCCACGCAAGTTATCAAGTCCCCGGAAGAAAACAGTCTCATTAATCAAATTTTTTAAGCGAACCCTGGCAATTTTATACTCTTCAAGTATTTTGGTTAACTCCGTATTATGTTTTCTTCTAAATCCTTGTTCTTCAATTTTGCTGGGGTTTCCTTTCCAGACCGCTAAGTTCTTCTCTGGAAAGATAATTCCTATCGCTGTGTATGGTTTTAAAGGATGCACTATGATCTCAATCACTTGCCCTAGACATCTCACTTCCTGCAGGATATCCCTAAGAATTCTAGCAGAATCCTCTCCGTCAACACAAATTCGATCAAAATCTTGCAGGAATCTAGGGGCAAGGTTCAGCCAACCATCTAATTGTAAGCCGTGCAAGAAGTAGAAAGATAGCAAATTCTTCTTGATCTTCATAAGTATTTCTGTGATTTCACTTAGACCAGGATAGTCTTTTCCTACCTCGTCATAGTCAAAGAATTTTTCCATAGCTAGAAACGTCTGGATACTTTTAGCCCTATTATGTTTTAGATCTGCCGGCATATCTTCCTCAGTACTATAATCATTTCTCAGCTCGATAATTATTTTTTCTTCGGTCTTCTTTAAGCTTGTTTCCAGTTCTTCAATTCTTTCTTGATATTGTTGAAGTCTGCTCTTTCGGCAAAATAAAGTAAAGTCAATCTCTCGATAATGATTTTCTTTGCAAATGGTTTGGGGAACAAACTCATTCTCATCCAGTAGGCAAATCTTCTGCTTAGGAAGAAGCAACCCCGCTACCGAATCCGGCTCTCTAATGGAACGAAGATAATCAATGTTATATCCTCTGTCGATTAACTGAATTCCAATAAGTTTAATCATCGTCGATTTACCTGTTCCAGGTCCGCCTGTGAGAAGATATGTATACTTTATTTCTTTTAAGAGCTCCGGTAATAAAGTAATATTTGCATATGGAGTAAAGGCCTCAATAAAATAATGCCGAATTCCTGCCGCGTTTCCCA
>CALBJS010000068.1 GCA_937892995.1 uncultured Peptococcaceae bacterium
GGCGTATTTAGATCCACCAACAGGGACGGGCGGAGAAAGGTTTTCTCACCATGGATAAAAGCTGTGATATCGGGGAATTAGCAGAGCTTTTAAGTCAGGAGGATACTGTTTTGCTCGATTGTTTGGGAACCTTATTGGCTAATGAATTATTCGATGATGGAGGAAAGCAGGATGAACCTGAAGTTATCGGGCCTAAAGTATTGAAGGATATTCTGAGCCTTCATAAAAGAGTGGCCAATCTGATTGTCATTTCCAATGAACTCTTTGCAGACGGGGTCCTTTACGATGAACCGATCGAAGATTACATTAAAACTTTAGCCAAACTGCATATGGAAATAGCCCGGCACAGTAATACAGCTCTAGAATGCGTTTACTCCGGCTATCTTTGTCATAAAGGTCAACTGCAAATACCCCTCGACAATCTAAACAGTCCAAAAATCCAATAGTATTAAGAGTTCAGGAGATAGACTTTTAAGACTTAAATAAGGTTTTTAAAATTAAAAAGGATTTTTAAAGGAACTTAAAAAATGAAAGATTTTTTGTATGCCATTTTAATAGCTTTTTCCTTTTTTACCGTAATACCTATGCCTTTGGTAGAGTGGACGGGCAGGAGAATGAGGTTTTTGCCTTTACTCATGCCGGCAGTGGGCTTAGTAATAGGTTTTACGGGTTATTTGCTTTATTCATTGCTGGTAGTTTCTGCTTTAAGTACTTTCAGCAAAGCGGTAATTATGGTGTTGTTTTATTTGGTGATTACAGGAGGCCTGCATATGGACGGTCTAATGGATACGGCCGATGCTTATTTTTCCAGGCAGAGTAGGGAGCGAAGGCTGGAAATAATGAAGGATTCGCACCTGGGAGCTTTCGCGGTGATGACTTTTGTCAGCCTGATACTTGCTAAGATTACCTGCTTTTTCGAGATTTTCCGGCTGGAAGGGGCAGCACCAAAAGCTCTCCTGCTTCTGTTCATTCCAATATTGTCAAGAATTATCCAGGCTTCAATGCTCTGCCTGTTTCCTTATGCCAAAGAGGATGGTTTAGCGGTCATGTACGGCGAGGCAGCAGAAGGACGCACTCCTTATATTCTTGGCTTGTATTTTATTCTTACAACTGTCGTAATTTATTTCTTGACAGGAATTAGAGGCTTGATTTTACCATTAGGGTTATTGTTGTTCTGTGCCTATTATTATTTTTCCACTAAAAAAAGCTTTGGTGGCATTACGGGTGATGTAGTCGGCGGGTTTGTGGAGCTTGCGGAGCTGTTAATGTTAATGATGCTGCTTCTTGTTTAAAAAATAGAACAAGAAGCGGTTAAGGGAGGGCAACCAGTGATTTTCATTTTCGGCGGGAGATACCAGGGAAAGACGGCTTATGCTTTGGCAGCTTACGGAGAGACGCTTAAGGTCTGTGATTTGGCTGAGGAAAAGGTAGAAAAGATGTATGAGGCCGATATTATCAAAAACGTGCAAGAGGGAGTAAAACAGCTTTTAGCCCAAGACCTTTCACCGAGGGCTTATTTCGCCAAGAATATAAAGAGACTGAACAAGAAAATTATTATTGGGACAGAAATAGGGTGTGGTCTTGTGCCCCTAGAAGAAAAAGAACGGCTTTGGCGGGATGAAACAGGTCTTGCTTTTCAGCTTCTAGCGGCTAAGGCGGAAAAAGTGGAACGCATTTGGGCAGGGATACCGCAAACTATTAAGCAGGAATCATCAGCGGTAGACAACGGTTCAAAAATACAACATAACTTGTAATGCTGGGCGAAAGGAACGATATGTTCACCTTCTTATCTCCAGAAGCATATTTAAGGGGCAGAAATGATTACATTATACGCTTTGCTAACCGGCTATATTTTAGATCTGCTGCTTGGGGATCCGGTACGGCTCCCTCATCCTGTAAGATGGATGGGTCTGATAATTTCTAGCGGAGAAGCACTGTTACGGCACTTAAGCTGCAGGACCTCCAAGAGTCAATTTATCAGCGGGGTACTCCTGACCCTAGTAGTGACGGCTGTTTCGTTTGTTCTACCCTACTGTCTGCTTAGAATTGCCCAGAATATCAATCTGTTCTTGGCTTTCGGCTTAGAATCCTTGATGTGCTATCAGATCTTAGCTACGAAGTCTTTGAAAGTAGAAAGCATGTCAGTTTACCAGGCACTTATTGGAGGGGATTTACCGGAAGCCAGAAAAAAGCTTTCCTATATCGTTAGCCGGGATACTGAACAACTAGATGAACTGCAAGTAGCCAAAAGTACAATCGAAACCATTGCTGAGAACACTTCGGACGGGGTGATCGCCCCTATTCTGTTCATTATGATTGGCGGAGCACCGCTTGGATTTCTCTATAAAGCTATAAACACTCTGGATTCGATGATCGGTTATCAAAATAACTGTTATTTATTTTTTGGCAGGTTTGCAGCTAAGCTAGATGATGCCGCCAATATCGTTCCGGCGAGGGCAGCCGCTTATCTGATGATACTCGCCTCGTTCTTAGCCGGTTACGATGCTAAAAATGCCCGGAAGATTTATCAGCGGGATAAATATAAGCACCTAAGTCCTAATTCAGCACATACCGAAGCGGTATGTGCTGGGGCCTTAAATATTCTACTCGCCGGAGATAACTATTATTTCGGTAAATTAGTTAAAAAACCAACTATCGGAGACGACAACAGGCAGATCGAAGCTGAAGATATCAAGAGAACGAACAGACTGCTGTATCTGACTTCATTTTTAGGGTTAATGCTTGCTTCGGGGATCAGATTAGCGATACTCCAGCTATTTTAGAAAAGGTGAAATGATATGTACGAATATGTTCATGGCGGGGATGTTTACTCGGTAGGGGAGACAAACAGAGGTAATATTCTTGATTTTTCTGCTAATATCAATCCTTTGGGATTACCCGAAGAAGTAAAAATTGCAATCCGGGAGGCGATCAAAGCCTGCGAGAATTATCCTGATCCATTTTGCCGACAACTGGTCAAGGCTCTTGCCGAACATGAAGATGTCGATCCGGATAAAATCTTTTGTGCCAATGGTGCCTCCGAGATAATATTCAGGCTTGCCCTGGGGATAAAACCCCAAAAGGCTCTGCTCCTGGCCCCAACCTTCGCGGACTATGAAAAGGCCCTACGGACCATAGGATGCACTGTTGAGTATTACCGTCTTTCGGCAGAAAATAATTTCCTGATCAAGGAAGATTTTGTTTCTCAGCTAAATGAAAGCATAGACATTGTTATTATCTGTAATCCTAATAATCCAACCGGACAGTTATGTAGCAAGGATTTTTTAAAGAAGGTTCTTCTCAAATGCCTGGAGACTAATACTCTAGTTTTGGTTGATGAGTGTTTTATCGATTTCATTGATAAACCGGAAGAGTATTCTGTGCAGGCTTACCTGAAAGAATTTCCTAACCTGATCATACTTAAAGCGTTCACTAAGATCTACGCCATGCCCGGAATAAGACTTGGTTATGCCTTAACCTCAAATACTGCCTTGCCCGATGTCTTGAGATCATCAGGTCAGGATTGGAGTGTTTCTACTATTGCTCAAGCTGCAGGACTCTGTGCTCTTAAACAAAAGGCATACGTTCAGCAGACAAAACTGATGATTAAGACCGAGCGGGAATTTCTAATTACAAAACTTATAGAACTTGACTTTGAGGTATTCGGCTCCCAAGCCAACTACATATTTTTTAAAACAAAGGGGAGCGTGGACTTGGCTACGGAGCTTCTTGTCCGGGGGATCCTGATCCGTTCCTGTGCGAACTATGTCAATCTGCATGACGGATATTACCGCGTAGCAGTTAAAACCAGAAGCGAGAATCTTAGCCTGATTAGAAGTATCAAGGAAGTGTTAGCAAAATGAAAGCAGTGCTTGTTGTGATCGACGGGCTTGCCGACAATAGAATAGCGGGGCTGGGGGATAGAACTACTTTTGCTTCTGCCAAACATAGATATATAGATGGTTTGGCCCGAGAAGGTTTCTATGGCTATCTGGATGCCTGTCCCCAAGGATATGTTCCGGAGAGTATGGTCTGCATCTTAAACCTTTTAGGTATAAGTAAGGAGTTCTATCCGCCCGGCAGATCGTCGCTAGAGGTGCTCTCTGCCGGATATCCGTTAGCTGAAGATGAAGTAGTCCTGAGGTGTAATCTGATATCCATTGATAATCAAAAGAGGCTTATTTCCTTTAACGGTGGATCGTTAACCAGAGAAGAGATGGAAAAAGCCTCCGAGTATATTACTAAAGCAGTTTCCAAGGTTAAGTTTATACCTTTAGCAGATTACCGAAATCTCCTTGTTCTAAAAAAGAAATATTTTACTCACCTTAATGTTACCCCATCTCCTCCCCACGAAAACCTGGGAGAAAGCATAGAAAAATTAATTGCCCCTATTTGTTCCTCTTCAGAGATAATAAAAGATTTTTTCTACTCTTCAGCCCAAGTGTTAAGGGCGTTCAAGGATCCAGAACACAATTATTTGTTTTATCCCTGGGGTATCTCGCCAGGAAATCATCTTCCTTCCTTTCAAAAAATGTATAAGCGTAAAGCTGCAGCAGTATGCTGTGCTGATATCGCGAGGGGTATCGCGTTGGCTTTGGGGATGTATGTTCCTAAGCTTCAAGGTGTTACCGGGGATACAGATACGGATTTGCAGCTTAAAGCAAAAACCGCCTGTTCGCTGCTCGCTGATTATGAGTTTGTGTTTGTCCACATCAACGGGACAGATGAAGCAGCCCATAAATGTGATTATTGGGGAAAAGTAAAATTTATTGAAAGGATCGACGAAGAATTCGTGGGGTATCTTCTAGCCAATATTGATAAGCATACGAAGGTAATGATCTGTACGGACCATGCTACTGATCCTCTTAACGGTAAGCATGTTCATCTTCCAGTACCATTTTTCATCAGAGAAGCCTTTATTAATGGGCTAGAAACATGCCAGCAGATTAAAAGTCCGGCTGATGCACTTCAGTACTTATTATCCGAATAGAAAGCAGGGAAAATATGGCCAAAGCGATTATGATCCAGGGGACGGCGTCTAACGTAGGGAAAAGCCTCATTACAGCAGGGCTTTGTCGTATCTTCAAAGAGGATGGGTATAAAGTTGCTCCCTTTAAATCTCAGAATATGGCCTCCAATTCTTTTCTTACCAATGAAGGTCTCGAGATAAGCAGTGCACAGGCTATGCAGGCAGAAGCTGCTGGGATAAGGCCAACAGTGCTTATGAACCCTATCCTTTTGAAACCCAAAAGTGACCAAGCGTCACAGGTTATTGTCAAGGGGGAAGCAGTTGGGACCATGACTGCTTCGGAATATTTTCAATATAAGAAGAGGCTCTTCCCCGTTGTTAGGGATGCTTACAGTACTTTAGCCCAAGAGTATGACATCATTGTCATCGAAGGTGCAGGGAGTCCTGCGGAAATAAACTTAAAAAATGAGGATATTGTGAACATGGGAATGGCTAAGTTAGCACAAGCCCCGGTATTGCTCGTTGCCGATATCGACAGGGGAGGAGTTTTTGCTTCTCTTTATGGAACAGTGATGCTGCTTGAGGAGCATGAAAAGAAGCTGCTTAAAGGATCAATAATTAATAAGTTTCGCGGGGATATTGAGATCTTGAAGCCTGGATTAAAAATGATCGAGGAAAAAACCGGTATTCCTGTTTTAGGTACAGTACCGTATCTGCAGATCAGCATTGAGGATGAAGACAGCCTTCGGAGTTATGCTCACGGTATCTTTGCTGAAGGAATTGTCCAAAAAACAAATTACAAAGAATATAAGCAACAGCAGTATAATCTGTTAGCTAATGCTTTAAGGAAAACGATAGACATAAACGTAATTTATAGCATATTGGAAGAAGGGATAACTCAAGATATATATTAAAATAGTATGCCATAACCCCAATAAGCTTGGGAACAATCTAAAATAATTAGATCTATGAGGCAAAAAAAGATGATTTTTCGATACCTAAGGCTTGAGGACAATGAAAAACTGTTTTTCAGATAATTCCTAGTAACAATTGCGTAAAAGTGATTAGCTTTAAAAGCAGCTAAAAACTAAAGGAGGGTTGACAATGCGGGGCTTATTTCATATTTACACAGGTACCGGCAAAGGCAAGACTACGGCGGCTTTGGGTTTGGCTCTTAGAGCGTATGGTCAGGGGAAACGAATCTTATATTGCCAGTTTCTAAAATCAGGGGATTCCGGGGAACATGAAGCTCTCAATCTGTTAAATGAACGTCTGACCGTTGTGCACTCGAAGCCTGTCAAAGGTTTTCTGGCTAAGATGTTACAGGAAGAGCAAGAGGAAGTTCAGCTTGAACAACGTAAACTTTTTGAAAAGGTAGTTTTCCAAGCTGCCTCGGGGGAATATGATTTAGTTATTCTGGATGAAGCAATTCCTGCTCTGAACGAGGGTATTCTTTCCCAAGAACAAGTAGGGGCTTTTATTAAAGAACGCCCAGAGAATGTAGAACTGGTTTTTACCGGACGGGGTGCTCCTGCGGAGTTGATAGAGCTGGCGGATTATGTTTCGGAAATTGTTAAAATCAAACATCCCTATGATCAAGGAGTCCCGATGCGTAAAGGAATTGAGTATTAGAATGATTTATAATGTTTATTTGGTCAGACATGCTAAGACTCAAGGCAATTTTGAGGGACGCTATATAGGTGCGGCTGATGAACCGTTGTGCTCTAAGGGTATCAGAGAGCTGGAGGAAAAAGTGAAGGCTCACTATTATCCGCAGGCCGATCGGGTCTATACAAGCCCTATGCAAAGATGCCGAGAGACAGCACAGCTAATCTATCCCAAACTGCCGTTAACCGTAGTTCCCGGCTTTGCCGAATATAATTTTGGCGAGTTCGAAGGGAAGACCTATCAAGACCTAAAAGAAGATGTAAACTATCGAAACTGGATTGACAGCAGAGGAGCCGGTAAAACGCCGGGCGGTGAGGATATTCAAAGCTTTAAAAACCGGTGTTGCCGGGCTTTTGAAGAAGTAATTGCCGAAATAATCCGGGAGAATTATCAAAATACCGTTCTGGTTGTTCACGGCGGTACCATCATGGCTGTTCTGGAAAAGTATATGCCAAGCGACCGAGGTTTTTACGGCTGGCAGACTAAAAGTTGCGAAGGCTATAAATTAGCCCTTTTGGATACTTTGTGGAAGAAAGATAAAATAATAAAGTTTTATAAAGACATGAATTCAATAGATTAGGAGATGATTATATGCGTCGTTTACTAAATATTTTGGTGGTAATGATTCTTTTAGCGGGACTACTAGTAGGGTGCAGTTCCAATAAAGAACAGTCCCAACCCCAGTCACCGAGTAACCAAAATCAGCAAGCAACAACTTATCCCCTTACTATAGTGGATGATACTAAAACAAACGTTACTATTCAGGCTAAACCTCAGAGAATAGTATCTTTACTACCCAGTTCCACGGAAATACTCTGTGCTTTAGGTCAGGAGCGAAACTTAATAGCTGTCAGTCAATGGGACAACTACCCGACAGATATTCAAAAAAAGGTTGAATTTGTATTTGCAGACAGTCTTAATCCTAATCTGGAGCAACTAATTAATCTTAAACCGGATCTTATTATGTTCTGGCAGACGTCACAGGTAAGTATTGATAAAATTCGGGCCTTGGGTATTCCGGTGGTAGTCCTGGATTCTCAAAGTATTGCCCAAACCTATGAGGCTATTGAAAAAGTAGGCCAAATTACTGATAGCACTCAGCAGGCTTCCCGGTTGATTGCTCAAATGAAAGCAAAAGAAGAAGAAATTCAAGCCAAATTAGCACAGCTCTCCCCGCAGCGAAAAAGCAAGGTCTGGCTAGAGGTGGACAGTCAGCTTTATACGGCCGGCAGTGGAACTTTTCTGAACAAGATTATTACCAAAGCAGGCGGCCAAAATATAGCTAAAGATATTCAGGGCTGGGGGCAATTCAATAGTGAACAGGTTATCGAGCAAAATCCTGAGATCATCATAGTTACTTACAGTTATGTCGATAAGGATGCTATTCAGAAGATTAAAACCCGCAAGGGTTGGCAGAACATCGAAGCCGTCAAAAATGACCAGGTTATCGATATTGATAATGATATTATCAGCAGACCAGGTCCAAGAATAATTGATGGCTTAGAACTTATGGCTCAAGCAATTTATCCAGAGCTGTTCAAATAAGCTGAAATTATTTAAGCCCTAAAGTAAAAATGCTATGAAAGTAAAACAAGCCTATGAGAGAAAAACATTACTTTAAAAATTCTATTCGAAATTGGAATATGGTTCTGGGATTATTGCTGTTATTTTCTATAATCCTTACTTTAACCCTTGGTTCGGTAAAAGTCCCCGTTAGTTTGACCATCAAAATATTACTGAATCAATTACCTTTTGTAAACTTGAACCCTGTTTGGTCGACTTCCCAGGAGGACATCATCTTAGCCTTACGGTTGCCCAGGATATTTGTAGCTGTGATAGTAGGTGCCATGTTGGCAACGGCAGGGACAGCTTTTCAGGGAATTTTGCGTAATCCTTTAGCTGATCCCTATATTCTCGGCATTTCGTCGGGGGCAGCTGTCGGAGCTGCGTCAGCAATCCTTTTAGTTAGCCAGGGAAGTATTTTTTGGTCTGGAATAGCTCTGCCCCTGTTTTCTTTTCTAGGTGCAATCCTATCTTTAGGTATGGTTTTTGTCATAGCCTGGAATAGAAAAAGGGAAACGGTCTCTCTTATTTTAGCCGGGGTTGTTGTCCAGTCTTTTCTGGGAGCTATACTTTCTTTTGCGATTACTGTTTCCGGCCATAAACTGAAAAGTATTGTTTTCTGGTTGATGGGCAGCTTAGCAGCTGCCGGCTGGAAGGATGTACTCTTTCTTTTACCGTATTTATTAATCTGTTATCTTATTATTTATGCTTATTATCGTAACTTTAATATTTTGGTTCTTGGGGAACAAGCCGCTCAGCACCTGGGAATGAATGTGGAAAAAACAAAAATCATTGCCTTGGTTGCTGCTTCCCTGCTTACGGCTGCCGCCGTCTCAGTTGTGGGAATCATCGGTTTTGTAGGCTTAATAGTCCCTCATATTATCAGGATTTTGGCCGGGCCGGATCATAAAATTCTCTTGCCGGCTTCCTGCCTAGCAGGTGCAATCTTTCTCCTTTGGTCAGATACCTTGGCTCGCACACTGATTCCAGCGATGGAGATACCTATTGGAGTAATTACTGCTTTAGCCGGAGCACCTTTTTTCGGTTATCTTCTTAAGAAAAGAGTGTGAGAAAGATGTTAAATGTTTTCGAAACCAGGAGTATAGCTTATAAATACAAGGAAACTTTAGTTTTGCATGGCATTTCCATGGGAATACCTCAAGGTTTAATAACAGGAATATTAGGGCCTAACGGCAGCGGAAAAACAACTATTCTAAAAATTCTAAGCGGTATTTATAAACCTAGCCAAGGGACTGTATGGCTTAACAGCAGGCCATTAGCGGAATATTCCCGTCAGGAACTTGCCAGACAGATTGCTTTTTTAGAACAAAATAATACTGCTTCTTTACCCTTTACAGTTCGGGAAGTAGTGGAGATGGGGCGCTATCCATGGTTAAAGCCTTTTGCTCCCCTGACTGCTCAAGATGCGGAAATAATTGATGATGCTCTGGATTGTTTTGGTTTAACAAGAAAACAAGAACAAATAGTAGAAACCATGAGCGGCGGAGAAAGGCAATTAGTTTCTCTGGCTAGAGCCATGGCCCAAGAACCTAAGATTCTTATCTTAGATGAACCAACCACTTATTTGGATATTGGCCATCAAAGCCTGGTGATGGAATATCTTCGCAAATGGCATAAAAAGTCGGGAACGACTATTATCATGGTTATCCATGACCTTAATTTATCCAGCCAATACTGTGACCATTTGATTGTCCTCGAACAGGGCACTTTCGTAATGGCCGGTAGTAAAGAAGAGGTTCTCTGCGAAGAACTGATAGCCAAAACATATAAAGCCAGCTTTGCCATGATTAAACATCCTGTTTCTGGTGTCCCGCAATTTCTTCCTTGCTTTTCGGATAGATAAGTAAGACGGGGATAGGATAAGAAAAAAGTGTAAAAAAATGTAGTTAATATTAAAGAACATTGTGGTAAAAAATGACATAAAAGGATAGACAAGCTTTTGGGGATGGAATAAAATGCATAATGAAACTAAAATAAAGCACTAATAGTGCTTTATTCAATTATCTTTTGGTTTTTTGAGGAGTAAATGAAGAATAGAGTTTATGAGTCTAATCCGGAGGATAAGGAAAGCCTTGAAATACTCAAGGCGGAAATCGCAGATTTCGAAAATCTTATTCTAATGAGAGAAATTGCCGAAATAATCAGCCACGAGATAAGAAATCCTATGACTACAGTAAGGGGATTCTTGCAGATGTTTATCCAAAAACCTTCTTTAGCTGAGAATAAAGAGTATTTGAAGATGATGATTGAAGAACTTGATGATGTAAACTCCATAATTTCGGGATTTCTGGCTGTAAACGAAGGGGCTGAACGTCATATTCGGCTTTGCGACCTAAACTTAATCATAAAATCTATTTTTCCTCTGATTCAAGCTAAAGCTAATCAAGAGGGGAAAAGTGTGCAGATTTATTTGCAAGATATTCCTGATATTCTTTTAAGTATCGAGGAAATACGGCATCTTATATTGAAGATGTGTCGTAATTCCTTCGAAGCGATGGACAGTAACGGGATTTTGGTGATTTCCACAAGACAGGAAGAAGATAAGGTAGTGCTCGTAATACAAGATGAGGGGAAGGGGATAGATCCTGAGATTCTTGAAAAGTTAGGTACTCCTTTCTTAACTAATAAGGAAATGGGAATTGGCTTGAATTTATCTGTTTGTTATCGAATAGCCAAAAGGCATGAGGCTTTAATAGAAGTAAATAGCAGTCAAAAAGGTACAGTGTTCATTGTAAGATTTAAAATACCTTAGTTTTAATAAGGATTATGATAAAATCGACTATCTTAGTGTTATAATTACAAATGTAGATATAATTCGTAAATACTGGTAATAATACTTGATAGTCGAAAGATGGGAAGGGGTTCAAAACGGTATGTATTTCTATCTTTTTGCAATAATTATGGTTGTGTTACTCTTAGAGATGAGTAAGAGACATTATACCATTAGGATACTTTATCAGGTACGTAACAATTTTGCTAATCTGGTATATACTAGGTGTAACTAGGCGTAAATCTAGGTAAATATCTAATTATTTGTTGACTTCTTGGAAATACTTGAGTATAATTAACAAAATCTAAAAAAAGATTTTCTAGGAGAATATCAATGGATATGCTTAACGGTAAGAGAATCGTGGAACAAGTCAATAACTTCAGCTTTAGCTATTTTAGCCTGTGCTTTTACTTTTATTTTAGCACCGGTTATTTCTGCTTGTTCTACAAAAAAATATTAGTGCTCTTATCTAATGAGTATCCAGGGAGGATTTGCCTAACAAGTAGATAATCCAAACCCTACCAAACTTATATATTACTAAATCGTTACCGTTAAAAGAAGGCTCATTAGAACAATGGGGCTTCTTTTTTTAATCAAAAAATATTATTCAAGCTTGATTCTGTTTCAATCATTTAAATCGAGAAATAAATTGGAGGTTTGTAATATGATTATTGTAATGAAACCGAAGACCCCTCAGGAAGAAATCGAAGGAATGAAAAGGAGGATATTGGAATTGGGATGTGAAATTCATGAATCCCAAGGAGTTAATTACCATATCTTCGGCCTAGTCGGAAACACAAGTACTGTTGATTCTGATAGACTCCGGGCGGTAGATTGGGTAGAAAAAGTTATCCATGTTCAAGAACCTTATAAGATCGCTAATAGACTCTTTCACCCCAAAGATTCTATAGTTCAAATAGGGAATAGGAAAATCGGGGGAGAGAACTTTGCCGTGATTGCCGGTCCCTGTTCCGTGGAAAGTGAAGAACAGATTATAAGTATTGCAGAAGATGTCAAAAGTGCAGGAGCGGGATTCCTAAGGGGAGGGGCCTTTAAACCAAGATCATCACCGTATAGTTTTCAGGGCTTAAGAGAGGATGGTCTGGAATTGTTGAAATCGGCCAGGGAAAAGACAGGACTTCCCATTGTATCGGAATTGATGTCCACAGAACACCTGAATAGATTCATTGAGGACGTAGATATTATCCAGATAGGTGCTCGTAATATGCAGAATTTCGAACTTTTAAAAGAGGTTGGTAAGATTCGCAAACCGGTCATCCTGAAGAGGGGTTTATCCGCTACGATTGAAGAACTACTCTTGGCTGCGGAATATGTTCTTGCCCATGGTAATGAGAATGTTATCCTCTGCGAAAGAGGGATTCGTACTTTTGAGAAATATACCCGTAATACCCTTGATTTGAGTTCAATACCGGTGATCAAGAAATTAAGTCATTTACCGGTCATAGTAGATCCAAGTCATGCCGGAGGTCTCTGGTGGCTGGTTGAACCCATGGCCAAAGCGGCTATGGTAGTGGGAGCTGATGGAGTTATGGTCGAAGTGCATAATGACCCGGCCAACGCCAAATGTGACGGCCAGCAATCTATTAAGCCGGAGCGGTTCAGGACATTGATGAATTCTTTAAAGGAATTGGCCAAAATACAGAACAAAGTAATTCAGGAGAATATCTAGAGCTAAGTGAAACGCTAAATGGGGGAAAACTATGGAAGAACCAGACTTTAGAAAGATGAAGATAACCATTGTCGGCTTAGGGCTTATTGGTGGATCGTATGCCTTAGCCCTTAGAAAACTAAGTCCAAAGAAAATCTGGGCTGTAGATATCGATAAGGATACTTTGGAAACAGCTAAAAGAAAGGGGATTATCGACGAAGGATTCAGTCTAGGAACTTTACCTCTTAAAGATTCAGACTTGGTGATTGTTTGCCTTTATCCTGAGCTTGCGATTTCCTTTATTAAGGAAAACCTGGAGCATTTTAAAAAAGATGCCATCATTACTGATGTCGTGGGAAACAAGAAAAAGGTAATAGAGGAGATTAAGCTATTTTTAAGAAAAGATTTGGATTTCGTAGGGGGGCACCCGCTTGCGGGCAAGGAATGCAGCGGATTTGCCCACGCTTCAGCAGATATTTTTCTAGGAGCAAATTATTTGTTGACACCTGTTTCAGGTAATAAACGGGAAAGTTTACAACTTTTGAAGAAAATGATCAGAGGATTAGGCTGTAAAGAAGCGTTCTGCCTGGATCCCGAAGAACATGATAAGATCATCGCTTTTACCAGTCAGCTGCCACATGTGCTTGCTGCAGCTCTTATCAATAGTTCGGGCCTGAAGAATATCGATAATCTAATTGGTGGCAGTTTTCGGGATGCCACTAGAGTTGCTAGAATGAACGTAGATCTTTGGACTGAACTCCTTATGGAGAATAGGGAAAATATTCTAACAGAGGTAGAGGTTTTTGTGGATAATCTAGCCAAAATACAATTGGCCCTGCAAAAAGAGGATTGTGTTACCCTCAGAGCAATTTTAGAGCAAGCGAATAAGGAAAAAGAAGCTTTTAAGTGAATTTCAGCACGACTTGATCTTCAAATTTCGGGACAGTCTTATAAAAAAATAAGGAGGTCTTCCTTTGAAAATTTTAGAAATAGAGCCTTCTCCTTTAGAAGGAAAGCTTAGAATCCCCCCTTCCAAAAGTATCAGTCACCGGGCCGTGATCTGTGCGGGTCTGGCCGAAGGAATAAGCAGGATAGAGAATGTTGTGTTCTCCGAGGATATCTCAGCTACTCTGGAGGGAATGAGGGCAATGGGAACGAATCTCAAGGCTGTAGAGGGCTTAGAGAATGATAAGTTCCAGCCTTGTACTCTTAGTATTCGGGGTAACCCAGCTATAAATCTTAGTAGGGAGCTTATCGATTGTCGGGAATCGGGCTCCACTCTACGCTTTCTCATACCGCTAGCTACCCGAAGTGGAGCAGAAGTCTCTTTTAGCGGCCAAGGAATGTTAAGGGAACGCCCTTTAGATGTTTATTATCAAATATTTGAGGAACAGGGAATTGAATACCGGACCACGGGAGGATTTCTTCCTTTAACCATTAAGGGAAGCCTCAAGCCGGGGAATTATAAGCTCAAGGGAAACGTAAGTTCCCAATTTATCTCGGGCTTAATGTTCCTTTTTCCTTTGCTTGATGGAGATTCAAAGTTAATAGTGACAACGGAGCTGGAATCCCGAGGGTATGTAGATCTCACCATAGATGTCTTAAAGAGATTCGGGATAAAGGTGGGCAACAAGGATTATCAGGAATTTGTTATTAAGGGAAAGCAAAAATATCAGAGCTGCAATTACCGGGTCGAAGGAGATTACTCCCAGGCAGCTTTTTGGATTGTTGCCGGAATTTTAGGTGGAAGGATAGAATGTTTAGATTTAAACCCCGATTCTCTCCAGGGAGACCTGGCTATTCTTAAGATCGTTAAGGAAATGGGTGCAGATCTTAAGGCGAAAGGTGCGGGGTTTAAGGTCCTGGCCGCTCCTACAAAAGGTATAGTCATAGATGCGGGGCAATGTCCGGATTTAATACCGGTGCTGGCTGTCTTGGCTTCTTTAAGTAAGGGGACTACCCACATAGTAAATGCCGGCCGGTTAAGGATTAAGGAATCCGATAGGCTCAAAGCCATGACTACTGAGCTTAATAAACTAGGGGCTAAGATTCAGGAACTGGAAGACGGCCTAAAGATAGAGGGAGTAGAAATCCTTAAGGGTGGCACTGTAAACAGCTGGAATGATCATCGCATTGCTATGGCTTTAGCGGTTGCGTCCATCAGATGTATCGAACCTGTCAGAATCATAGGTTTTGAAGCGGTTAATAAATCTTATCCTCATTTTTGGGAAGATTTTAAGAAATTGGGAGGCAAATACTATGAGCGGAGTATGGGGTGAGTACCTGAAACTTTCGATCTTTGGCGAATCCCATGGGAAGGGTGTGGGTATTGTCTTAAACGGCCTTCCTGCGGGCATAGAACTGGACTTGGATTTTATGCACAGCGAGTTAGGCAGGAGGGCTCCAGGGAAATCTTCTTTGGCTACAGCAAGACAGGAAGCAGATGATTTTGAAATCTTAAGTGGCCTCTTTAATAATCGGACTACCGGGGCACCTCTCTGTGCCATTATCCGGAATAAAGATCATCACTCCGGAGATTACGAAGATCTTAAAAATACCATTCGTCCCGGACATGCCGATTACACCGGCAGAATTAAATATTTAGGGTTTAATGATTATCGGGGCGGGGGACATTTTTCCGGCAGACCTACTGCTCCCTTGGTTCTAGCAGGAGCGATTGCTAAGCAGATTCTTAGTATGCGGGGAGTAGTTATCGGTAGTCATATTCTTAGTATTGGGGATCTTAGCGAAGAAACTTTTGATCCGTTGCTGAATAACCCTGAGGACCTGCGGGAGCTTAGGGAGAAGGGATTCCCGGTTTTAGACGAAGCAAAAGGAATAGCGATGAAGGAAAAAATCCTTCAGCTCAAAGCTGAACAGGATTCCATCGGGGGAGTGGTCGAAACGGCAGTGACCGGTTTACCGGTAGGATTAGGTTCCCCTTTTTTCGATTCTGCAGAAAGCAAATTGGCCCATCTGCTCTTTTCGATACCGGCGGTTAAAGGGGTAGAATTCGGGGCCGGATTTAGGATCACTCAGCTGCGAGGGTCGGAAGCTAATGATCAATTTTCCTGGCAAGATGGTCAAGTTCGGACACTTAGTAATCATAGTGGCGGAATCCAAGGTGGTCTAACTAATGGAATGCCGCTAATCTTCAGAACGGCATTCAAACCTACCCCTTCGATCGGTAAAAAACAAAAAACAGTTGATTTGGTCAGGTTAGAGGAAGTAGAGCTAAGGATTAAAGGAAGACATGACCCCTGTATAGTTCCAAGGGCGGTACCTGTTGTCGAGGCAGTGGCAGCACTTGCTCTAATAGATATGATGATGGAAAAGGATGGAACAGCGTGGATGAATTAAATTTACTTCGTCAACAAATTGATGAGCTAGATAAAAGACTGCTAGAGCTTTTTGAAGCCAGGATGGAGAGGGTTCAAGAGGTAGCTAATTTTAAGGCAGTCAATAACTTGCCGATATTGGACGCTTCTCGGGAGAAAAAAGTCCTGGAAAAAACAAAATTCCTAAAAAATCCAAGCTTGCAAAACCAGGCGGTTAATTTTCTGCAGGTTCTGATGGATATCAGTAAAACGTTACAAAATGAGCAAATTAGGCGGAATAAAGAGCCAGTTGCGAAGAATGGGATGGGAATTAAGCGACTTGAAGGAACTCATGGATATAAAGTTTTGGGGAATAAAAAGGGTGTTACTGTAGGTTTTCAAGGGTTGCCGGGTTCCTATAGTGAACAGGCCGTTAGGGAGTTTTTTGGGGAGCAGGCACAGAGCATTAATCATGCTGGGTTTGAAGATGTTTTTAAGGCTTTGCAAGCGGATGAGATAGATTACGGGGTATTGCCGTTGGAAAATTCATTTACCGGGGGTATTGCCGAAGTTTATGATTTGCTCTGTCGCTATGGCTTTTATATTGTGGGGGAAAAATGTGTTCAGGTTGACCATAATCTCCTAGCCTTAAAAGGAGCAAGACTGGAAGATATTCGGGAGGTATATTCTCACCCTCAGGCCTTTCTCCAGTGTAGCAAATATCTTACAACCCACCCAGAATGGAACCGGGTCACTTGTAGTAATACCGCAGTCAGTGCCAAAATGATAGCGGATTCCGCACTTTTATCCCAAGCGGCCATTGCCAGTAAACGAGCCGCTGAGCTTTATGGTCTTTCCATTTTAGTTGCAGGAATAAATAATGGTACTGATAATTTCACTAGATTTATTATTATCGGAAGAAACCCGGAACCTTCTCTAGAGAATAATAAGATCAGTCTAGCGGTTGCGATTACCCATAGACCCGGTTCTTTACACAGAATATTGAGTCACTTTGCCGAGAATGGGTTAAATATGTTAAAAATCGAATCGCGTCCTATAGTGGATAAGACTTGGGAGTATCTTTTCTATATTGACGTTGAAGGCAATTTAGGAGAGCAAGAGGTGGGGCAAGCTATTAAGGAAATCAAACAAGAAAGCACTTACTTTAAGTTGCTCGGAAACTACTGCTCAGATCAAAGATAGTCTTTAAATTTCGAAAGCGACTATATAATTAGTAAGATTTGGACTATAATAAAATTCAAGACCCTTATTTTTGATGGAGGTAGTTAAATGAAGCAAACAAGTAAGGAAAAATATCTATCTCAAAAAAAATTTGATTCTAAGACTAGAAAGAAAGTCGGCACTGCCTTGCAAAATGCCAAAAAGCCTTTAGCACCGTTCGAAAAATTGGTACTTTTTTTATTACTCATTTTTATTATTAGTATCCCTTTGGCCCTCCTCTTAAATAAGGATATTATGATTTACGTGGGTCTGATTAATTACTTTATCCTTGGTTTGGCTATCACGGTAAAACCCGAATTGGTTATCAATATTATGCGTAAGAATAATGCCAGGTTTGAGGAAATATACGGGAAAAGGTTTAGTACTCTTACTATGGTGATTAGAGGTTTGGGTATCCTTTTCCTTGGTATAGGTGCCTACTTCTATTATTTTTTAGTCCTCCAGGCCTAAGGGTAGTTCTAAAGTAATGATCGGGAATACCTGATACAGGATTCTTCATATAAAAATATAAAAATAAAGGACAGGATTATGACCTGTCTTTCTTATTATCTTGGGATAATTTACATGTCCGGAATAGGCTGGATATCATTTATAATAGTTAGTGTTCTTACAATATTGGTATATTTTCAATTAAGAATATTTCAAAAAGGTGAGGTGAATAAATGAAGCCTATTTTTCATAAATCCAGAACAACCTTTGAGAAAATAATAACGATCTTAGTTCTTGCTTATTTCCTGGCGGTGATAATAGCCAGCAATATTAATCTGGATATTTTCGTGTACGCCGGATTCGGGACTTATGTGATTCTTGGTCTAATCGCTTTTGTGAAACCAAATATTATGTTTGAAGTTTTAAAGAAGGAAAATGAGGAATATTTAGTAAGAAATCAAAAGAAGATCCCACTGATAAAAACGGGATTCAGATATGGGGGATTCGCTTTTGCTGTAATAGGTGTGGCTCTTACGTATGTATTTATTGTTTATTATTAGAAAATCTGTTTTTTTGATAAATTATTCTGTTGCTGAAACTTTAAGGAGTACATTTTAATATACTGCTAATACTTTTGGGTGATTCTAGATTGGGAAATCTTTGCTATTCTTATTATTGTGAAAATAATAAGAATTATTTTATATAGGAAAGATGTTTTCCTAACTAAACTTCCCCACGGTAACGTATGTTACCGCTCTTTAGCATACAACCAGCTATAGTAAAGGTGTCCGGAATAAAAAAATATAGGAAAAGGTGATCTAAATGATTAGAAAAATTATCGAGATCAATCAGGAGAAATGTAATGGCTGTGGGCTTTGTATAGATGCGTGTCACGAAGGGGCTCTGCAGCTGATAGATGGTAAGGCCGTCCTAATAAGTGACGAGTATTGTGATGGTTTAGGAGATTGTTTACCTGAATGTCCAACAGATGCTATCCAAATCATTGAAAGGGAAGCAGCCGAATATGATGATGAGCTTGTCCAGGCGAGACTAAAGGCTAGGAAAGAAGCAGAGGGCGTTAAAGAAAATCATCCTTATCATGGAGGTTGTTCCTGTCCGGGAACAAAGGCAGCAACGATCAAGCAAGTTCCCAGAAAACCCCAGATAGCAGAAGTTGACGAGGTTGAACGCCCTTCAGAGTTAAGACAATGGCCGATCCAATTAAATCTCATCAATCCGCAGGCTTCATACCTGCAAAACGCTGATCTGCTAATCGCTGCAGACTGCACGGCTTATGCCTATGCAGCTTTCCATGAGAAATTTATGAAAGAGAGAATAACCTTGATAGGATGTCCTAAGCTCGATGATAATGAATATTACATTAAGAAGATTGCCGAGATTCTAAAAAGAAATAATCCTCGGAGTGTGAAGGTCGTACGGATGGATGTCCCTTGTTGCAGTGGGATCGTGAGGGCTGTTAAAGAGGCCATGTTACAATCCAAGACAGTGGTACCTTATAGTGAAGTAACCATCAACTCCCAAGGACAGATCGTTAATCAGCACTAAACCCTAAAACCCCCCCCTCGTTAGGCCACCGCTCGGTGGCCTTTTTGTATTTGGTATTCTTGAGCCGGATAAAATGTTAAAGTAAACTAAGAAGTATTAGTTCTCTATCGTAAATAATAATAGTTTTCTTTTTAGTAAATGAAGTGTTTAATTTTTAGTAGCCGTCTATGAAGATGAAGGAAGGGAGGGGAAAAAGATAGACCAAGAGACGATTGTCCGCAGGGCATTAAATGGCGATCAAGATGCCTTCCGTTCTTTAGTCGAAGAGTATAAAAATCTTGTTTATGTAATTTGCTTAAATGTAGTTCATGATTCTTTCGAGGCTGAAAATCTTACTCAAGAGACTTTCTTACAGGTCTATAAATCCCTTTCCCAATATGAATTTCGGGGTTTCAAAACCTGGCTGGGTAGAATAGCACTTAATAAGGCCATAGATCACAAGAGGAAAGCCGCTAACAGAGTGATCAGGGAAAGTATTTGTTTGTCGGAGATAGACAATGTGGCGGATGACGGTGCCTCCGTTCAGGAACTAATAATTAAAGAAGAAGAAAAAGCCTTACTCGAAGAATGTTTACGCAGAATACCTGAACACTATGAAACGGTGATTAGAAAGAGTTATGAAGAGAACAAGAGTTGTAAAGAGATCGCTTTGGAAGAGAATATCAGTGTGAGAACAGTAGAGACGAGATTATATCGAGGGAAGAAGATCTTAAGAAAATGCTTTGAGGAGTTGAGCAAAACATGACTGAAAAAATCAATAGTGCTCAATGCTATGAATCACAAGCATGGCAGTCTTATCAGCTAGGAAAGATAAGTGAATCCGAAAGCCTTAGGATGGAAGAACATTTATTAATCTGTGAAAACTGTTTAGAGATTTATCTTAGTATTATCGAAAAAAGTCTCCTGGAAAATGATGCTCCTAAGTTAGGAGAAAATTTTAGTGATACGGTATTAAATGTTATCGAAGAAGAAAAATGCCAGCCTAATGCACCTGTTAGGATTATTAAAAATTGTAAAAGGGAAGATAAGGAAGTTCGTAATAGCAAGGTAAATTTGCTTATTTCTTATTGTGCTGCGGCCAGTATTGCGATGTTTTTCTGGATAGGAGGTTATTTTGACGGCTTATCCGGCACTCTATCCAAGGGTGCGGAACATTCACACCCTACGGAAGTATTAGAAGAGGTTCAACCCCCAAGAGGGTTTATCCAGACAGGATGGACCCAAAAAGTAATTACAGAAGAACGCCCATCTTTTATTGAAAATCTCATACCAAAAAAGGAGTAGTTGTATGAAAAAGAAAAGTAAATTTCTCACTTTTTTATTGTCGTTTGTCCCGGGTCTGGGGCATATATATCTGGGACTAATGCAAAGGGGGATGGTCTTCCTCTTAGCGACTGCCTTTGTCTTCTTAGGCGGGATGTTTTTTACCGTGTTGCACATTTTTTATGATCCCATCCCTTTCGTGCTTTTACCTTTTATTTGGTTGGCGGCTTTGGTAGATAGCCTGATTCTAGCGGATAGAATTAATCGTCAGGCTGCTGAATTCCAAGCTCTGGGTCAAAATAGTAGTGAGATCTGGAAAAATGTCGAAGAAGAGTTAAAAGGTCAAAATGGTAAGATTCTGGCTCTTGTTTTTTCCATCATTCCTGGAGCAGGACATATGTATGTAGGTCAGATGGAAAAGGGCATTCAATTGATGGCAGCTTTCTTTCTTACTCTGTACCTTAGTGATTTCCTTAATATATCCCTTTTATTAATGTTTGCACCGATCCTCTGGTTTTATAGTATCTTTGATATCCTGCATAAAGTATCCCATCCTGATAAACAGCAGGAAGTGACTTTCTTGGGGGATTTTTTCCGAAAAAATCAGTTTTCGGGAAAAGCAGGTAAAATTTTGGGTATAGGCTTGATTGCGGTGGGATGTATTATGATTTTCGATAAAATAGTTATGCCTCAAATAGCGATAATATTTGATCACCAGATAAGAGAATATATTCGGACCGGCATAATCGCCCTCCTTTTCATTGTCGGAGGTATTAAACTGATGATGGGCAGCAAGGAAGAAGATAAACCCCCTATTAATTTAGATGTTCAGAGTACCCGGAACGAAGAGGTTGAAACGGCAGTTAAAGGAGTAGAAGAATAATGAGAAAATGGAGAGTAGGCACTATATCCATGGGGATATTATTGATGGCCACCGGGTTAATGCTCCTCATAAGTGAACTACAGGGATTTGACGGGGCCAGGATGATCCTTCGTTGGTGGCCGGTCATTCTCATAGTCTTGGGTCTAGAGATTCTGGTTTATATATTTTTTTCACGAGAGGAACAACCTCAGATTAAATATGATGGTTTGAGTATCTTTTTTGTTATTCTTATTATCCTGGTTAGTTCCGGAGTCTACGCAGTAAATAGTTTTTTGCAAAGCGATTTCTCTCAAGGGATCTTAGGTGAGATAGGATATTTTAAAAACGAGACTATTATTAACCAAAGCTATAAGATCGATGCCGCTAAAGTCAAAAAACTGCAAATTGATAACAATAAGGGTCTGGTTAAGGTTGATAAGTACGATGGCAGTGCCATCAAGGTCGATGTTGCCATTATTATTAAAAATAATAATGAAGAAAACGCTCATAGGCTTGCCCAGGATTTGATTGATGTTACTGAGGGAGAAACCCTGTCGCTTAATACCAGGGGTGTAAGCCTGTTGGAAGATAATCGGAACTATCAGGTGACTATTAATTATGCAGTGAAAGTACCCAAAGAACTTATTTTTGATATTCAGAATAATAACGGAGAAATTACCCTTGGGAATCTTACAGGAGACGTTAAAGTTAAAAGTGAATTTAGCAGAGTTGAAGTAGAAAATCTTCAAGGAGATCTCCTAATAGAAAATTCTTATGGAGAAACCAGGGTTAAAAATATAACCGGCAAAGTGGAAATAGAAAATGAAAATGGGGAAATCTTTTATGGCAGTAAACAGGTCGCCAAACAGGATATCAGCTTAAGCTGCAAGATGGGTGGGATAATATTAGAGTTACCAAGTGACCAACAAGGCTTTTTCCGAGTTTCTACCCAGTCCGGGGAAATCAGTATGGAAGGATTCCAAGCCGAGTTTTCCATAAATAGAGATGATGCTAAGCAGGAGTTGAAGGGAACGATAGGGCAGAATTCTCCGGTGATAAGCCTTACTGCTGAAGAAGGAAGTATTAACCTTAAAGGCAAGTAGATGGCCTTTATTAGTTAGCTATCAGTTTTTTGATTGCTAAAGCATAAATCTCAGTACACTTGATCAGGTGATCTATTTCCATATATTCATCAGGTTGATGTTCGTTTTTTGCCATCCCCGGAAAGGTAGGGCCAAATGATACGGCATTTTTAAAGGCTTTGGCAAAGGTTGTCCCCCCAATACCTAGAGGTCGGGCTTCTTGATCACCGGTATAATCTCTATAGACCTGGAGGAGTTTTCGGATATTAGGGTCATCTTCAGGAAAACTTAGGGATTCAAGAGAATCGATTATCTTCAGATTTCCTTGAAAAGTTTGGAAGGCCGAATCTACCTTTGTTTTCAGAACAGAGAGTTGTTCGCTGGCGGGGAATCGTATGTCTACCTTTAAATTAACAGATTCCTCGTTCATGAGGATGTATCCCGGATTAACTGTAAGTTTTCCGGTAAGCTCATCCTGCAAAGCAAGCCCTAAGGATTCTCCGTAATATTCCATCCCGATCTTAGAAGAATAGGTTTCCAGAAAAATCTTTTGTTCTTCAGCGATATCAAGCTGATTAAGGAAAAGAATCAGCTGGGAAATGGCATTCCGGCCTTCGTCGCAATTGAAGGCATGGGTAGATTTGCCATGAGAGAGCAGTTTTATCTCTGAATCATTTTTTTCTATTTCTATGTTTGTGAATTTTTCCTGTTGAAGAAATCTTTGAAGTTCTTCTTCTACTGTTTGCAATTTGTCCCCCGTCATTTTGAGGGTGGCCGCACAGTAGTCGGGTACGATATTAAGAGATTCACTCCCACCAAGTATCTTTTTAATGATTATGCTTGGTTTTTGTTCTTTTCGATTATTTTGGTCTAAGTTAGTTTGGAATTTTGTTACTTTAGTATTTGGATTA
>CALBJS010000069.1 GCA_937892995.1 uncultured Peptococcaceae bacterium
GTCGTACTGGATGCTGCGGCCCCGGCTGAAAATAAAACGTGGGGCATAATCATAGGGACTTGTATGTTTCATGTTATAAACCATTGTTGTTTCGTATTCCCTCGATCCTTCGATACCATCCATCTTATTCTCGGCAAGAAGCTCGGCGGCGGCCTGCAAATCCGGTAGGCCAAGCTCATTAGCCTTCTCTGCCAGCCACTTTTCATTCTCACCCGGTTCATAGGACGGATGTTCAAAATAATACTGTTTCGCCCGGATTGTGATATAGGTTTCACCGGATTTCTGTTCTTCAATATCCAGATTGGTAAGCAGGAAAAATATCCTGTTATAATCCGGTGTCCCTTCCGGCCAGGGCGAATAATAGCCATCCTTATAGTTTGCTATTTTTGCATAAGCTCGATGCGGCATATCCCGATGATTGCCGTCTTTGGCTACGAACAGTATTTTCACAGCATTCTCCAAGGCCTCCGCACTGACTTTTTCCGGGAAGCGTAAATAGCTCATTATGTAAAAAACAGCTTCGGCAAAGTTGGGATAACCGAAAGAATCAGCATAGCGTTCCGTATCAAAAAATGACTCATACCCGTCCATATCCGGCATATAGCACCAGCGGTAATCCCGGGCAAAGAGGTTAAATTTCTCCCTCATTTCGGCGGTAATTTCTACTTCACCCCGCTTAGCGAAGACACTTTCTATAAAATCATAACCGCTGGGATAGTGGTTGAACACCAATAACTGGGACGGAGGCTCCTGCGGCGGCTCTTGTCCGTTAGCGGGACCTCGGCCGCAGGAAAGGTAAATAAAATAAATATCTTCCGTCGGGTCGTTGACCATAAACTCAATGGTCCATTCGGTGTCTGCCTTGAGTATTGAACCGGGATTAGGTACTAGACTGTCGAGAATTTCCCAGAAGGTAAGCCCCTTATTTTCCTTCTTCTTCAATGCCGCCCAAATTGCCTTACCGTTTTCCGAATAACCCTCATCAACAGGGTCACCATCCAGTTCGTGGAAATAGTACCCTTTGATATAGGCTTTCCACTTATCTTTGCCATCTATAGTCTTACCATTTTCCAGCCTAGTTACTTCGTAAATTATCATACCATGAGTGTCAAACCCGCCTGAAAAGACATATTTTCCATCTTTATATTGGGGTCCGTACCAACTCGGCGTATAACGTGCATCAACGAAGTATCTTTTCATATACTTTTCAAATTGTTCTCCGGTTAAAAGCATGTCATCCGGCCACCCATCAATATTGGCGACTAGAAAATCATTAAGTTCGCTCCACCCTGGTACCCTGCTCGATGAGAATACAGGTAAAAACCGCAATTCATTGCTGTTCTTGGAAAAATAATCATGGAAAAAAAGTATAATCTCCGGGGTAATCTCCGTTTTTCCGTTGAGGATTTGCTGGGTATAGAAATCCTCCTGGTGTTCATAACCCGACCCGTCCGGTGAATTATCTTCCCCTGTAGGCTGAATGTTCAGTCCGGCTGGTTGTTCATTTTCTTTCGTCTCATTGGAAGCAGGCTTAGTGCTGCACCCCGCCACAGCCAAACTCAAAATAAACACCAGCACTAGCAGCCTTTTTAACCTTCCCCGCATAGGAATTCCCCACTTTCCCCTGAAACACCCCAAATATAGAACAGTTCAGTAGCAGATAAATCTCTCTTTATTTTTTCATTATAACATACTCTTTTCGGTAATGTTTATTGAACTGACATTGGGCTTTCTCGGTATTCTGAGAGAGGAGTTGTACCCTTGTTATGATATGCTGTCCCCTGACTTAAAAATGCGGTTTTACAGATGACGTTTCAAATTCGAGGAAATAAAAATTATAATTAAACAAAAAGAACGGTCAATCTTGGCTTTTATATGTTTAGTGATTAGTATGCAAATTAACGAAAATGATAAGCTGAAGCGTCATCCAGTGACACACACTGAGGAGTAAGATAAAAGCACCCCATTTCACTGCTAAAGTGGAGTGAGGGTATTATATTTGTCGCAAAAAACGGCGTAGCTTAGTCAACATTAAGACAATCCTTTGTCATTCGAATTATCGTTACTATCTTTGGTCTTTAGTCAAATCTGCTTTACATTTGATACAATTTTTAGCCATGCTAGGATTAATAGAGCCACATTGTGGGCATTTTATTGGCTTTCCGGCAGTTGGTGGGCGAAAACACATAGCTTAACCTCCTTGTAATTATGTAAATCTGAATGGACACGGAGGTAGACGGCGGCGGATGCCTGCGGCGATCCACCGACCGTTCCTTCATTCCAGCCAAACTCTAATCTAACGCATAGAGTACTTGTTTGGGATGATCCGTCAGTTTTTTTGCCAGTTCTTCCAGTGGTCCGTACCTAAGGCATTTTGCTTGACAATGCTGAACACATGAGGGCTCTTTGCCCAGCTTCACCCGCTCCGCACAAAGCGTACACTGGTCGGTGGGCATGGGAATATAGGTGAACTGCCAGGTTTCGGGTGCGTACCCCCACGGGCCAAGCTCTGCAAGCTTAATGCCGTATTGGCCTACCGGCAGGCCTAACTCCATCTGGCAGGCCACTTCACAGGTATGGCAGCCTGTACACCAGTTGTAATCAATTAAAATTCCATGTTTAGCCATGCTCATTCTCCTTCCTTTACTTTGTACAGTTTAACCAGCATCGTTTTGTAATTGGAACCAAAGCCGCTCTTACCAGGGATCCAGGGAACCAGATTATTAATGTTCAGGTCGAAGACATCATATAACTTCTCAGGATCCCCTTCCGGCAGCCACCAGGCGTGATCGCAGGCACACATGCGAGGATCAATCACTGGCGTGGCTTTTACGCGCCTTTTGGCTCGGCCGCGTGGATTTTCTACCCAAACCCAATCGCCGTCTTGAATATCGAGTTTTTTGAGCGTATCCGGATGAACTTCAATCGTAGCGTCCGGTCTTAGGGCACGCATACGTGCGACCTGGCGGTGCTCCGAATGGAACATACTCCAGGTGCGGGCACCGGTGGTGAGCACCAAAGGATACTCTTCCAGCAACTCCGGTGTAGCACCCGGTCCGGGTGACGGCTCTTCAAAGTAGGGCAGCGGATCGAGACCGGCCATTTCGTAAAACGTTGAAAAGAGCTCAATTTTTCCGGTAGCGGTGTTGAAGCCGGGCTCCCCATCTTGTCTTATAAGCCCTTTTTCATAGCGGCGGTAAGTAAAAGGTAGATAGGTCGGTGCCTTTTCCTGAAGTTCAGCAAAGGTCATGCCGGTTTGTTTCAGCATATAGGTGAACATATCGTCAACGTTGTCCCAGGGCCAGGCTTCAGGGTTAAAGCGCTTGCCCAGTTCCAGATTGATTTCCATGTCCGACTTGCATTCCCCAATTTGGGTGACCTTATTAATGACTTCGCCGCGCTGGCAGCCGTCGCCAATACGGATCCCGTCACGCTCCGGAAACGTTGCCGCCGGCAAAACGACATCGGCGACAGCCATAATCGTTGGGGTCATAAAAAGATCGACGCTAACGATGAAGTCTAGTCCCATGAGGCCCCGGTAGAGGCACTGCGGATCTGCCCCCATGCAGGAAAGGGCGTTGCTGGTCTGGATCCAGGCACCGTGTAGTTTGTAGGGTTTTTCCGTTTCCAAGGTTTCCACCAGAGTGTCAGGGTGGGCGAGTTGGAAACCAAACTGCAGCAAGGCATACTTATTTAGGCCAATGCGTTTAGCTTTTTGCTCCTCGCAGATGAGTTCTCTCCCCCAGCCGCCGGCGTAGTTGAGAATTTCGGGCGGGACGATGATTCCCCCAGGAATGTCGATGTTGCCGGTAATTTGGAACAGGGCACTAATGGCTTGGCCCGCCGGCAATGCCTCTTTGGTCATATCCACGGCGACGCCCCACTGCATGGTCGCCGGTTTACTTTTAGCTAAAATATAGGCGGCACGTACGATTTTTTCCTCCGGTATCCAGGTGATCTGGGAGACTTTATCCACGGGGTATTCCTGCACCCGTTCTTTCAGCTGGTCAAAGCCATAGCACCAGTTCTCGACAAATTCCTTGTCGTAAAGTTCTTCATTTATGATGACATTTAGCATTCCAAGGGCTAGGGCGGCGTCGGTGCCGGGCCGGACTCTTAAGTGCTCCTCAGCTCGAGCGGAAAGCCAGGTGACTTTCGGGTCGATGACGACGATCTTCATGCCGCGTTTCATCAAATCTATAACCCAATGGCCGTAAAACCCGTCCGAGTTGGAGGTGAGTGGATAATTGCCCCAAATAAACATGGTCTCTGGTACCTTGTACTCAGGGTTATCGTAACGGTCGGCGAATTGCTGCGAGCAATCGGCCACCCAGAAGGCACCTGTGGTAGCAATAAAGCCGGC
>CALBJS010000070.1 GCA_937892995.1 uncultured Peptococcaceae bacterium
TATGATAATTATACCAAATCGAGAACGTTTACGGGGAGTTTTCGGACAATTTGACAAAAAACAAAGGAAAAGCTTTATCGAGAGATAAAGCTTTTTATTATGAAGAAGGGATTTGAACGGGCAGGTAAATGCGACCTAATGGGAGCATTTACCTGCCCCGGCGTGATAGCCACGTAGCCTTAACCGCACTAGATTGTAATATATCCACCACGTTAGATTGTTATATGGTTTTACAATGGCTAGAAAAAGAGAAATAATTGCTCAAGCAAAGAGGAAATTAAGGAAAATCATAATCCCAACAAACTTTGATTTTCAAGTGAAGCCTATACAGAAAACTGCATAGAAAGGAATCTAAAAAAAACACATTAGATTCTTACTTGTTCTATTTATTAAAAGTCTTAGCCTTAAGACTAAAATGAACAGCAGGGGAGAAGTATTCAGCTATAAAAGAGACCAATCCCGAAGACCCAGATAGATTATTTTGGGCAATGCATAAAGACTCAGCCTGAGAATAATCAGCGGTCGGAGGGTGCTTTTAGATTGTGCTCTCTTAAGACTGAAAGACATATCTATCAATCCTACGGAAAACATTGAGGATATTATTGGTGGATAGCCCTTATTCTCCAATAATATGAGAGCCTACGGGTGAAATTCCCATGGGCTACTCGATTTTGGCAGCAACCGGTTATGGATGAGCCTTACATAAAATTACAAAATAAGGAGGAAGTTGCTGAATTATCGCGAAATTATATGGAACAAAGGAATGATATTCCTAAAATTCAAAATAAAGTAGAGGGCTTGCCGATGATGAAAGCACTTGGGCTGGAATGGGTCTATAGTGAAGTTGTTAATTTTGCCATGCAGCAAAACTATGTTCCCATCATTAGGAAATTAGAACTAAAAAACCTACAGGAAGAAGATTTACATGATTTGGAGGTTGTCATTTCGACAGAACCTGAATTTGCTTCACCGTGGGAATCTAGGATAGCACTAATTCCTGCCGGGCAGGCCTTCGAAATGGACAGAGTAAATTTGAAGCTTTCTCCTGCTTTTTTGTATGGCTTAACAGAGCGGATTGCCGGTACGATGACTGTTCAGGTGAGAAAGAACCGGGAAGTACTGGCGGCTCAGACTGAAAATATCACGATTTTGGCTTATGACGAATGGAGTGGTACTTTGATTTTACCGGAGATTGTGGCGGCCTTTGTCACGCCTAATCATCCGAAAATTACGGAAATACTATTGAAAGCTCAGCACATTTTAGAACAATGGATCGGAAGTGCAGCCTTTACCGCCTATCAAAGCAATAACTCTCAGATGGTAAAAATGCAGATGGCTGCGATTTATAGTGCGTTACAAAAAGAAGGGATTGCTTACAGTTTGCCGCCAGCAAGTTTTGAGATAGTCGGTCAGCGGATTCGCCTTTGTGATACGGTATTAACGCAAAAGATAGGCACTTGCCTGGATTTGTCCCTGCTTTATGCTAGTTGTCTGGAAGCTACCGGACTAAATCCGATCCTGATTTTCCTCAAAGGCCATGCCTTTTTAGGATGCTGGCTAGAAGAAGCTTGTTTTGCTGAAGCGGTGCAGGATGATGTCTCTCTCCTCACTAAAAGAGCGGCAGAAGGTATTCATGAAATCTGCTTGGTTGAATGCACTTGTTGGGTGGCGGAAAAAAGCATTCCCTTTGATGCGGCGGTTAAGGCGGGGGAAGACCATTTAAAGGATACCGAGGAATTTGAACTTTTTGTTGATATAAAAAGAAGCCGAGGCAGCGGGATCCGGCCTATTCCGCAGAAGGAAACAGGAGGAGTCTCTTCCCTAAGGGATGGGGATTTTATATCTGCCTATCTGGAGCGGACGGATGAAGGAATGCCCTCTGCACCTGCTCCTCTTGAGGTATTTGCGAAAATAACCTCGGTAGATCAGGTTGAAATGACTCGCCGGCAAATTTGGGAACGAAAACTGCTAGATCTTAGCTTGCGCAATACCCTGATCAATTTTCGTGTGACGAAAAGTGCTATTCAGCTGATGGCCAACCGTTTGGATAAATTGGAGGATGCGTTGGCCGGGGGTCAGGAATTTCAAATTTTCGGTAAACCTCTGGACTGGGAAAATACGCTGCGTGATTCTAAAATTTATGCCATAGATCATCAAGTTTCCGCTTTAGAGCATTTGATCCAAACCGAGTTTGCTCATAAGCGGCTGCGCACCTTTCTGGAAGGGGATGAACTCTTGCTGCGGGTAACTCATCTCTACCGGCAGGCCAAGGTGAGCCTGGAAGAGAATGGGAGCAACACCCTCTTTTTGGCTTTAGGTTTTTTAAAATGGTATGAAACGGATCTGAGCGAAAAGGAAAGATATGCTCCTTTGGTACTGATTCCTATCGATATTGTGCGCAAGATATCTCAAAAAGGGTATGTGATCCGTCTACGGGATGAAGAGCCCCAAATGAATATTACGTTGCTGGAGATGCTGCGCCAGGATTTCGGGATAAGCGTTGGTGGCTTGGATCCGCTGCCTATCGATGAAAGCGGCGTTGATTTAAAGAGAGTATTTAATGTCATTAGACAGGCTGTGATGCAAAAATCCCGCTGGGATGTGGAAGAGTTCGCTTTTATTGGTTTGTTTTCTTTCAGCCAGTTTATTATGTGGAATGATCTTCGCAATCGGGCCGATGATCTAAAGCAAAATAAAATTGTCGCCAGCCTGATGTCCGGCAAGTTGGAATGGGAACCGACCGCTGTTTTTCCGGCCGCCGCTGCCCTTGAACAGGAGCTTGCTCCCGCCGATCTGGCGGTGCCCATCAGTGCCGACTCTTCTCAGCTGGCCGCTGTTTGTGCAACAATCAGCTGACGGATGAGATTGCCGAAGGGACCTCCGGGAACGGGAAAATCTCAAACAATTACCAACATCATTGCTAACGCCCTTTTTCAGAGCAAAACCGTACTGTTCATTGCCGAAAAGATAGCAGCCCTTTCCGTGGTACAAAAACGATTGGAGGCCATTGGCTTGGGGCCGTTCTCCTTGGAACTCCATTCGAATAAAGCAAAAAAGAAAGATGTGCTGGGGCAGTTGCAGCAAGTCTTGGAGCTGGGCCAAGTCAAGGAACCTGAAGAGTATCGGGAAAAGTCTGACCGCCTTCACGAATTGCGCCAAAAGCTCAATCAAGTGGTTGAGGCCATTCATCAAAAACGCCCCTGGGGATTCTCTTTATATGAAGCCATTGCTCGTTGGGAACAGTATCAGGAGACTCCTGCCGAGATTAAATTCAGCCGGGAGCAGATTGGCAAACTGACTTCGCCAATCTATACTCAGTGGACAGATTTGCTTAATCAGCTTAAGACAGCAGGACAGGCTAGCGGTGGTATTTACGGCAATCCATTGGGTGAATTTACCAACGGGGATTTTTCACAAGCCCTTAAAGATGAGATCAGCAAGGCTCTTCAGGCTTATCGGAAAGAAATTCAGAGCTTGCAGCAGTCCATAACTCGGTGGGGAGATTTGTTTGGCTTTTTGCCTCTTCGTGCTTATGCCCAAGTGGTAGCTGTGTCCGAGTTATTAAAGATTCTCCAGGATATAAATTATCTTCCGGAGGGGCTGCTGGAAGACAAAAGCCTTGCCTTGAGGCAAGAAGGTGTGGCCCAGGTCTGCAGTTGGGGTAAAAGACGTGATGAATTGGAAAAACAGCTACTTGCTGCGTTCACCCCGGCTATTCTGACTTTTGATTACGAGCAGGCTCGGCAAGAGTGGCAAAGGGCGGAAACCGGTTGGTTCCTGCCTAAGCTACTTGGCCAAAACAAGGTGAGCAAGTCCTTGAAAATCTTTGCCATGAATCCCGCTCAACTGAAAAAAGAGCAGGTCCTTACTTACCTTGATTTGCTGGCAGAGTATCAGACCAATGCCCAAAAGGTAAAAGAGAACTCGGAGTTGTTTGGTTCCCTGTTTGAATTACTTTGGCAACAGGGCAAGCCCGACTGGGATCAACTTGCCACTGTCTATGCCCAGATGTTAAAGATCAATGAATTGGCGATGAAGATCAGTGCCACCACTTCAGAACTCCAAACATTCCAGTCAGGGCTGACAAGGGAAATAAAGGGAGATTTGACGTTCTTTCGACAAAAATACGGTGATTTGCTGGGAGCAACTTTGAACCAATATGGTGCTATGGTCGCTTTAGAGGATGTGTTATCCCGCAAAGGCGGAATCGATTTTTCCAAGCTAAAGGGAGAAGAAAAGCAACAGGCTGCCGGAGGACCTGAACAGGTTGATTCCGAACAGTCATGGCTGGAGCGTATGGATTATAAGGCCGGGATGTGGGAAGAGAACCTGGATAATCTGCGTAAACGGTGTGCCTTTTTGA
>CALBJS010000071.1 GCA_937892995.1 uncultured Peptococcaceae bacterium
CATCCGGGATATTTTGTCTTGATAGACTTAATTTGCGGTTATAAGTTGCCAGCAGTGTAATAGCTTGTATAATATCTGTATTGCTAACATTAGAAAGTAGTTTATAATTTTTAAACTCTTCTTTTATCTTCTGCCAATCCTGTTTCAAGTCAAATTCATCAGCAGCAAAGGTCGCAGTTAATAATTCGAATACTGTCAGAGATACTCCGCCAGTATTGACCTTTTCAAAAACCTGACAGACTGCTTCTTTAGGGTTTTCTTTATTCAGAACAATTACTGGAAGCATATACTTATTGAAGCTATTAATAATCCTGTTCTCAAAATCATCCCAGAATATCGATTTTTCTCTGTCGTATTTCCAATATTCATTGAATTCCCGTCTCCACTCACTATAATTATCTATCATACAAACAGGATACATTAGGTTTTTATATTCTAATTCTTTCTCCGACAAATCAAGCACAATGCGCCGGCCAAAATCCTCCGTAATTTTCTTTTTTTCACTAATTGATATTATAGCCTCTTCAAGATCATAATTACCATCCATGGCTTTAACCATATCGATATAATACCAACGCTTGATTTTATAATTTTTTTCATTTCGAGTGGTGACGATTTCATTGGTTACAATTGTTTGGTATAATGAGGTTATTCGTTGCTGACCGTCAAGGATAAGTAAATCGGGGTTTACTTCATTGTCAAGTTTTACACCTTCCACAGGTTTTGTTTTGAATTTTACATTTTCGTTTCCGGTTTCAAGGAGCATAACAGCCCCAATGGGAAACGATTTTGCGACACTGGCAAGAATCCCTTTAATACGGTTATCATCCCATATCCATCCTCTCTGGAAATCGGGCAATTGTATTTTTCCACTGTGAACGTCTTTAAGTATCTCAAATAAACTTCTCTTGGTTGAATCAAAGATCTCCATAACGCCACCAACTTTCATAATTATCTTCTCCTATAAGGCAAAGGGAATTTATCACCTGCGTAGAATACCGAATCTATCATTTTCATTATTCGCTATAAAAGGTAGTAATCCTGTAATTAATAGCATCCTATATCAATTAACGTGGGACCAAAATATTTAACCGCACCCAATCCCGACCAATAAAAACATCCTGACAGCAATAAAGCAAACTTGGCACTGTCGCTTAAGATATCTGGCACATAATAAGACCCGTTGTATCAACGGTTTTGGTTATACGGTACCTAAGCCATTAAAACCTTGGCAGGTCCTAAGCCGGCAAAGTATGCAAGGTGATAATCAGCCTGAATTAGAAGTCTTAGAAGTCCCTCTATCGATAAAAATATCGTAAGCACAGGTCATCCTAGTAGGGATCAGTAAACGAAACTCGTACCCCCTATTGAAAATCATAATAGAAAAGACAGGTGACGAGCCCAAAATACAGAAACGAGCAGATTTGCAGGAAATGATCAAAGGTTGCAAAAGTCGGGTGGTATCTGGTGTCTCGACACAAGCCTCCGTTATATTCAATAGGTCTTTATATAACAGTCTATTATTTCTCTGCCAAGGGTTGCTTTTGGCGGAAGTTCCAGCATCTGAAGATTTTGTACGTCAAACCAACCAGCATAGGAGACCTCCACGCCGTCGGAAGCAAGTTCACCCCCATCGTATTCAGCTATAAAGCCGATCATCAGGCAGTCAGGATAAGGCCACGACTGACTGCTAAAATACCGGATATTCTTAACTTTGATATCGACTTCCTCCATAATCTCTCTTTGCATAGCTTCTTCAAGTGTTTCCCCGGCTTCCACAAATCCGGCGATTAGGCTGGCCATTTTCCCATATTGATCAGAATGAACTATCAGTATCTGTTCTCCTTTTAGTATAGCGGCAATGACCACAGGCGAGATATGCGGATATCTGGTCAGACCGCACTGGGGACACACCTTGGCCCTCTCGGCTGCCAATGTTTTCGTCTTTGTTCCGCAGCGGCCACAAAATTGGTGGTTTTGGTCCCAAAGAAGAATTTGCTTCGCCCGGCCAGCCAAGGCATAGATATCCTCTTCCACGAGACCATATAATGATCGCAGTTCCTTGAATTCCAATCCTTCCGGACATTGGGAATCGGCGGCACCTTCCACTGCATAACAAGGTTCGCCCATCAACGTACCAAGATACAGTTTTCTGATCGGCGTTATGTCTAGTTTGCACTCTTTTGTCAGGGGTACCCCGGGGCTCCCCTCCTCCAGGTGAACCAGCAGCATATTGTCGCAGAAAACAAACAAATACGCCTCTTCGTCACCTTTACCAGTTGATTTAACTGAGGGTATGTGCCGTTTATATAGGCATCTGTTTGACATCCATATCAGATCCTTTCTTTTTGTGGTTAGGCCAGAGTAGTGTGGCGGGAGGGAGATTGTTGAGGTATTTGTTGGCATGATTGAATAAGACAAGTTGGATAAGCCTGGCACTAGGTTTTCCTAATATTCTTATTCAATTACTTCTACCCATTTTCCCCCCTGTCATACTCTCAATTTCAGCTTTACGATGTTATTAAAACTGCTTTACACGATCCCGTATTCGTTACACTGATCATGTGTTTTCCAGAAAGAAAACATCTACCCCTTGAAAGAATGAATGTGACACTAAGCTGTCATAGCAGTTTGCTATTATTTTTAACTGAGTTAAACTGTTTTGATTCTCTTTGAAAAGAGAAAAGAAGTATAGTA
>CALBJS010000072.1 GCA_937892995.1 uncultured Peptococcaceae bacterium
CTTCCGATCTGGTTCCGCTTAAGGAATATAGTTTTGATAACCGAATTTACGAGAAAAGAGTCTATAGGGGATTTAGCAATCCTAAACCGGAAATAGAATTAAAATTTGGCCCCAATATTGCAGATTGGCCCAAGATGGTGGCCCTTCCGGATAATATTCTTCTGAAAGTTGCTTCCGTAATTTCTGATCCTGTGACAACAACTGATGAGTTAATTCCTTCCGGAGAAACATCTTCATATCGTTCTAATCCGCTAAAACTTGCTGAATTCACCTTATCTAGGAAGGAACCCCAATATGTTCAGCGAGCAAAAGCTGTTCAAAAAATAGAGCAGGAACGTCGGAGCATTGTCGCTCAGAATATTGATAATCCAAACATTTCTGAAGCATTGAAAGAAATCATGGAAAAAGTAAAAGCTCATCCCCAGAATAAGGAGATGAGCATAGTTGATCTGTTGAAAAACACCGGTATCGGCACGGTGATCTTTGCTGTAAAGCCGGGCGATGGTTCGGCAAGAGAACAGGCTGCATCTTGCCAGAAAGTTTTAGGCGGTTGGGCTAATATCGCCAATGAATATGCTACCAAGCGGTATCGAAGTAATCTTATTAACTGGGGTATGTTACCTTTTACCACCGAGGAAAATGCTAATACAAGGTATCAGGTGGGTGACTATATCTGGATTCCCGAAATTAGCAAAAAAATTAGGGAAAGTGAGGAAGTCATACCTGCCCAGATAATAAATGATCAAGGTATTAATAACATCATCCTATATTTAAAGAATCTAACAAATGATGAGAGAGAAATTATTCTAAAAGGCAGTTTGATTAATTATTATGCCACCCAATAAGGAACAATGAGGGCTAGCTTATAAAAGAATTAAAGAAACTACAAACGTTTACTCCAATATTCTTCGAGGTCATTCAAGGCACTTAAAAGGTGCTCCCTAATAATTTTTTCAGTCTTCTCCCCATCGCGGTTTTTTAAGGACTGAAAAATAGCCTTATGTTCACCGACAGATAGGGGGGCACGTTGGGTAAGAAAACTAAGACTGGAATGGAAAAAACCATTCCATAACTGAACGATCATCTTATAAAGACGGGGGGAATGAGCTGAAATATAGATTGTTTCGTGAAAATCTGTATTTAATAAGGAAAGCTGAGCGACTTCATTATTTTCTAGGCTTTTCTCCATCTGTCGGCATAAATTTTCTAATTTATTTAATTCATCCTGAGTCAAGTTATCACAGGCCAATCTGGCAGCAGCACCTTCGAGGATACTCCTCAGAAAGTATATTTCTTTAAGATCTTCTAAGGCCAAGACAGAGACTGTAAATCCTTCTTGAGGTTGATATTGAACAAGATTATCGGATGTCAGACGGATGAGAGCTTCACGGACCATCGATTTTGTAGCTCCGATTCGTTCTTCTAAATCTGCCATTTCTGTATCATTCAGATGATAGCCACGGGGGAAAACTCCCGAGAGAATAGCATTACGTAAGTAAATGTAGACTTCTTCTTCGATCATAGCATTAGGATTCGACCCTTTAAGGGAATCAAGCGTGGTCGGGGAAAAATGACCTGTGTATTTTTCTAATAGGTTTCCCATATTTACTTACCTCCTTTATATTAATCTATTCTACCATGTTTTCTTCTTTTGTAAAAAGTTCTTTTTTAAACCTGAAATACCTTATTGCCCAAAATATGAATAAGGTAAGAAAACTAAGCTAGCTTATTTGATTATTATGAAGCATTATTTCGAAGGTGGAAAAAGCAAATGAGAAAAATGACTTATAATACCTGGAAAAAAGGATTCTTAAAAGGGTTAGAAACTACTTGGGATTTGGCGAAAATAGTATTTCCAATAACAATGCTTGTTAGTATTTTGAAGTATACACCTGTTATCGATATTTTAAGCAAAATGCTTGAGCCTTTTATGGGTTTCTTTGGTCTCTCGGGAGAAACAGCAATTGTGCTGGTCCTAGGGAATGTCTTAAATCTTTATGCAGGTATTGGAGCTATGCTGACCATGGGGTTAACCGTTAAGGAAGTATATATTCTCTCGATCATGCTTAGCCTTTCCCATACTTTTATTGTGGAGACGGCCATTACCACTAAAATAGGAGTTAAACCTTGGATTGTGGCTCTGATGCGGTTAGGAATGGGTTTTCTTTTTGCCTTTATTCTTAATATTTTTTGGCAGGGAGGACAAGAAAAGGCCCAATATCTTTTGCCTGCGGCCACAGATCAGACTTTGACGGCTTGGTCGGATATTATCCTTAGTGCCGCTTGGACCGGAGTTAATTCCATTATCCAAATAGCAATTATTGTTATTCCCGTCATGATCTTCATCCAAATCTTAAAGGATATAGAGATACTACCTCTTTTAGCTAAACTGATGAGTCCCTTTACCCGCTTAATAGGAGTAAGTGATAAGACCGGAGTCACTCTCCTAGCAGGTCTATTATTTGGAATCGCTTATGGAGCTGGGGTAATTATTCAAACTGCCAAGGAAGAAAATCTTTCGAAAAAAGACATCTACTTAGTCAGTATCTTCTTGGTATGCTGCCATGCGGTGATTGAGGATACCTTAATATTTGCACCCCTGGGGATTAATGTTTTGTATTTGTTGTTGGTTCGGATTGCTTTAGCTTTTATTCTCACTATTACTACTGCTAATTTTTGGAGAGCCGTAGAAAAAAGGTTACAAGCGAAAAGTGCTTAATAAGTAGAAGTTTAATGATGATTTATATGGGCATCTTAATTACAAATATAACGGAGACATTGACACTCAGCTGTTCATCTTCAAGATATTCGTATAATTTACGTTGAAGCTCTGTTAGAGAATCTTCGATAGTAATACCTTTTGCGGAAAGATGATACTCTTCACAGACCACCACAAACCATTCATTGTCTTGACGGATATCGACAGTAACTTTAAGCTCCCTCATTGAAAATTCCTCCTGTCAGAAAAATTATTTTATACTAATATATGTACAAAGAGTATTTTTTGGAACGCTAAAGAGAAGGCCTATATTCCTGATAATTTCACGAAAACTAGTGGAATCATTGCTACTTGATACGTTTTATTATAAAATCTTAATATTAAAACTATGATTAATTGGAATATTAATCTATAATTAATAAATATAGATTCTGCAGAAAAAAGCAAGTTGCGATAAAGATAAGAATAAGGAAGTGATAGCTATGCGTCTAGCCTCTATTAAGTATGCTGGGGAAGAAGTTGCTGCGATTGTAACACCTCAAGGGTTAATACCTTTACGATCCTTAAAACAATCCGGGCAGGATTTTGCCGAGACTTTATTTGAACTGATTTCGACAGAGCAGCTTGAGGAGCTAAAGACTTGGTGGGAGACAGAAGGCCTTAAGAATATAGATAATTGGTCCAGGCACCTTATTCCTAGTGATCAAGTGGAATATGCCCCCTTATATCGTTGCCCACGCAAAATATGGGGAATTGGGTTAAATTATATGGAGCATGCTGCAGATCTTAATGAGAATACCCCGAAAAGCGAACCGGCCAGCTTTATGAAGCCTGATACTTCTATCATTGGTTCTGGAGATAAGATAGAGATTCCCAAGCAGTCTTCCCGAACAACTGCCGAAGCAGAGCTAGGCGTAATCATTAAAAAGCGTTGTTATGGTATTGGAGAAAAGGAGGTGCCGGAATATATCGCCGGTTATACTTCTATTATTGATATGACCGCCGAAGATATTTTGATTCAGAATCCGCGCTACCTTACTAGGGCTAAAAGCTTTAATACTTTTTTCAGTTTCGGACCGCATTTTATCACTCCTGATGAGGTGGATGATCTTTTAAATTTAAAAGTAGCTACGGTTCTTAATGGCGAAATTTATCGAGAGAATATTATAGCTAATATGACTTTCAGGCCGGAAACTCTAGTAGCTTTTCATTCCCAAGTAATGACCTTATTGCCTGGTGATATTATTTCCACAGGAACACCAGGGGCAGTGGTTATTAGGGATGGGGATGTTGTCGAGTGTCATATCGCCGGGTTTGCCCCCTTGGTAAATCCGGTTAAGGACCTTAAGATTTAAGAATTGGACATTTGACTTTTCCAGATATGTGTGCAAACTATTAATAGATATTTAATTTGTAAATGAAAAAACGAAGTAAAGTAATGAAACTTAAAATTAAGATACAAATAGGAGGAATCTTACAATGGATTTAAATTTGCAGGGTAAAGTAGCACTAGTCATTGCTTCGAGTCAGGGTCTAGGTAAAGCTATTGCTACTCAATTAGTTCTAGAAGGTGCCAATGTCATGATCACCAGTATAGACGGACCAACGCTTAAGGTCGTTCAAGAAGAACTCCAGGCTTTGGGTAAAGGTCAGGTTGCTCAATATGAAGCTGACATTACCAAGGCAGATGATATTCGTGCGTTGGTAAAGTTTACTCGTGATACTTTCGGCAAGATCGATATTCTGATCAATAATGCCGGTGGCCCTCCGGGAGGGAACTTTGATAAATTCCAAGATGAAGATTGGCAGAAGGCCTTTGAGTTAAATCTTCTCAGTTATATTCGAATTATCAGGGAAGTGCTGCCGGATCTTAAGAAAAATGGTGGACGGATCATTAACATGACTTCATCCTCCATCAAAGTACCTATTCCCAACCTGATCCTTTCCAATACTTTCCGGATGGGCGTCTTAGGACTTTCCAAGTCTCTGGCCGAAGAACTTGCACCATATAACATTCTGGTCAATACCGTTGCCCCGGGCCGAATTGCTACTGACAGGGTCGCTTTTCTGGATAAGCTTAAAGCAGAAAGGCTTGGAATTACACCTGAAGAAGTGGCAGAACAATCCCGGAAGACTATTCCTCTTGGGAGATATGGTGAGCCGGAAGAGTTTGCCAAGGTAGTAACTATGCTTGTTTCTGATGCTTGTACTTTTATGACTGGAAGCACGATTATGGTTGATGGCGGGATGGTTAAGGCCGTCTAGTACCTGAAGAAGTAAGGCACCCATTATTTTTATAATTTAACCTGATCTAGGTAAGAAAAATAGTAGAAAATAAATAATCCTCTGTGTATATGCAGAGGATTATTATTATATTTTGTTGTTATTCAGATCCATCTCCCAGATTACATTATTATGTAAGTCTAGGAAACAGAATAAAGTCTTATCAATTCCTTGAAAAGGCAAGTATTTCTTCTTGTCAAAATCAATTATCACTTTCTTCTTGCCATTCTGAAAACGGTAGTCATATTTCAGGTTGGGGATACCTCGGTACCTGCTTCTTTGGAGATGGAGTAATCATGATTCTCAGAATAGTTATAATCCGAGGGTAAATGTTCATAGCCTAATGTTCCGGAATTAACCTTTGATACCCCGTACAATAGAATAGTTACCAAGATAATCAACCAGATGAGCAGTCTGAAGACACCGTTTTCCTTCAGCAGAATACTTAAACCGAATCCGATTAAGATAAGGGGCCAAAGAGTAGCTAAAGAGCGAAGAAAAACATTAATAATAGAGAAAGAAAAGATATTGAGATTACTTAGTAACCAGATAGTACCTATAAATATTATTATTATACCGAGGGTTACATTTTTCCTCATTTTATCCCCTCCTTGTGTTAAATAGGATATAAATCCCAACCGCAATTATTCCTAGGGGGATAATTATATCCATGTTAAACCAGCGGAAGAACTTATCCATCATGAAGAGAGAACCGATTATAATTAGAGCTATGCCGAGAATACGTTTACTCTTGTCCTTATCTACAGTGGAAGTTTCTTTAGTACCGAAAGTTTCGTGGGTATCGGCAGAATTTTTAAAAGGACTAAAGCTTTTTTCCGGCATGACAAGCCAGCAGATAATATATGCGATAATGCCTATACCGGTGAAGATAGACAGAAGCCAGATTATCCTGACGATAGTGGGGTCAATTTCGAAGTACTCGGCAATCCCGGCACATACTCCTGCTAGGATCTTATTTTCGTTTGAACGGTACAATTGTTTACTCATATTCATACTACTCCTTTTTGAAAGATCAATATTATATTATGTAGCGGAACCTTTCAAAAATTCCCCAAAAAATGATATAGTTAAATGTTCTTAATAAATTTTGATAATCTCTCTCTATTATAATTGAAAATTGAGAGATGTGAAGAAGATTTTATTGAAAAAACCACGGAACGACTAACCCTATGAGGACGCTCGTTACTATAAGAGGGGCCGGCTTTTCCGTCGCCCTATATACGGCAGAAAAACAGGCCCCTCGTTTCGTTGTTTCCTTATTGGATTCCCAAGATAGAATACTACCTTAATATCTGCCCTAAGAAAGCTTTTGTTCGGGGGTGCTTGGGGTTACCGAAAACTTCTTGTGGATTTCCTTGTTCGATTATTTCCCCGTTGTCCATGAAAATAACTTTATTTGCTACCTCCCGGGCGAAACCCATCTCATGGGTCACTACGAGCATAGTCATGTGCTCTTCGGCGAGGGCTTTCATTACCTTAAGAACCTCCCCGGTAAGTTCAGGGTCTAAAGCAGAAGTAGGCTCATCAAAAAGCATAATATCCGGATTCATAGCTAGTGCTCTGGCGATAGCAACCCTTTGTTTTTGCCCTCCTGAAAGTTCGCAGGGATAGCTATCTCTTTTATCGGCTAGACCTACTTTTTCAAGAAGTTGGTCGGCTATATTTTCAGCTTCTATTAGAGGGGTATTACTAACCGTAATCGGGGCTTCGATAATATTCTCCAGAACACTCTTATGAGGGAAAAGATTAAAGTTCTGAAAGACCATCCCCATCTTTTTACGCAAGATACGGATATCTTTTTCGGAAGAATAGATGCTATCTCCGTTAGAATCTTGATAAACCATAGGTTTGCCTTCGATGGCAACGCTTCCTTTATCGATAGTTTCCAACCTGATAAGACATCTTAGAAGGGTACTCTTGCCAGAGCCGGAGGGTCCTATAATGGCGATTACCTCACCCTTATTCACTTCCAGATCTATTCCTCTTAAGACTTCAAGATTATTAAATTTCTTACAAATGTTTTTGACAGTAAGAATGTTCATTTATAGACTTCCTTTATGCTTTTGATGGATTCCGCAACAGAATTAGCCGGTATAATAGGAATACTTCTGCTCCAATTTCCTAAAAATAAGGGTCAAGGCCAAGGTATTTACCAGGTAAAACACACCGGCGATTAGGAAAGCACTTATATTAAAATCCCTTGTTACTATGATCTGTGCTGTCCTTAAAACATCTGCCAGACCGATACCAAACACAAGAGCTGTATCCTTGACTAAAGTGATAACTTCATTACTGACAGGGGGCAAGATCCTTTTGGTCATTTGCGGTACTATTATTCTTCTCATGGTCTGACTATAGGTTAAGCCTAAAACATCGGCACTTTCATATTGGCCCCTGTCTATGGATTGGATCCCGGATCTGAAGATTTCTGCGAAATAAGCAGCATAATTAAGTACAAAGGCAACAATAGCTGCAGTCATACTTTCAAATTTTATTCCGAAAGCCGGTAATCCAAAATAAATAAAAAAGACCTGTAATAATAAAGGTGTTCCTCTTAGAAGCCATATATATGTTCCTGTAGCAGCTTGCAGCAGGTTGGATTTCGAAATTCGAGCCAAGGCGATAAGAAGTCCTAGGGGAAGCGAAAATATTAAGGTGGAGAAAAAAAGAGAATAGGTTATCTTACACCCTTTGGCGATTGCTATACTGGAATTTATAATATATTCAAGTTCCATGCCATGCTCCTAAAAATAATAGATGGTAAAAAGCGAATATTGATTAGAATCCAAATTTAGTGCGTTGCGGTCAGAAAGTAGAAGTAGTTTAGGCTGTTGCTATAGCAACAGCCTAAATGTTATTGCTTCTGTGGACAAAATATAATATTCTTCTTGATTATGTTTATCTTTATTTCAGAACAATATCCAATCCGAACCATTTCTCGGATATTTCCTTAGCGGAACCATCGGTATTCATGGTATCAAGAGCTTTTTGAAGTTCGGCTAGGAAGGCTTCGTCACTTTTACGAACGCCTATTCCGTATTCTTCTTCTCCGAAGTTATCTTCAAGGATGGAGTAAAGTTCAGCTTTCATGGATACATAGTATCTACCCACTACTTCATCGACCACTACTGCATCTACCCTGCCTGCCGCCAGATCCATTAAAGCTTCGGTATTATTCGGGAATTCGACCATCTCTTTAAGGGAATTAAAGGCAGCTTCATCTTTTTTGACAGCACCTACGGCACTGCTCCCTGCTTGAACGGCAATTCTTTTGCCGACCAGATCGGCTTTGGTCTTGATTGCGGAATCCTTTTGAACGACGATGATTTGTTTGTTAGCAAGATAGGGCTTGGTGATAGCGATCGCGGCTTTCCTTTCATCGGTAATGGTCATGCCATTCCAGATCAAGTCAATGTTCTTATTGTTTAGCTCCATAATTACACCGGACCAGACAACAGGTTGGAATTTTGCTTCTACACCCATTTTCTCCGCGGCTTTTTTAGCCATATCAATATCGAAACCAACTATTTCTCCTTTTTCATCTCGGAAGCCCATGGGAGGGAAGGAATCATCCAGACCTACGGTAAAGTAGCCCCTAGCCTTAATATCATCCCAGGAGGTATCCTGAGCTTGATCATTAGGTTTGGGATCATCAGCAGGTTTCTGGGTAGCACAGCCTGTTAATGCTAGTGCCAGGACAAGGATTACGGTAAGAACAATAATGAAACTTTTCTTTTTCATCTCTTGGGTTCCCCTTTCATCTAACATGTAATCAATAATGTCAGCGGAAAAATAATTATTCATAGATGTGGCTAAATTTGTGATTAAATTTCTTGATAAGGAATAGAACTTTGTCCCCGCTGCATCAACCATTATACTTTAACTCGGTAAATTAGTAAACAAATAAATTGGTATTTCTACAAAAGTAATTGTTAGTAGATATTAACTTGTTTGTTTCTTAGTTTTACATATTAGGGGTTAGGGAGTGGAATCTCCTCAGCATTTTTGGCTTCTTCGGGAATAGTAAAATCCTGGGCTTTATTTTGATTTAAAACTGTATATTCCATGGATATTTCCATATTCGCAAAGACCTCTTTCAATTCATTGATATCCGGCAAATTACCGTCTTCTACCAGAGCATTACCTAAGTTCTTCATATTCTCGGTCAGAACCATTTGACATTTGACTGTCTCCAGTGTAGCTTTGTTAATCCAGATTAGATATTCCATATCACCTATTTTGGAGAGAATATCTTTGTTGATTAGGCCATTGTCGATGCCTAAAGTATTACCAGCCGTTTCTTGGAAAACCTGTTCAAAAATTTTACTGGAAGCTATTATGTCGATCTTAACAGTGTTCATTTCTCCGATCTTTTCTTCCCCCAGAAACTCCGCTTTTGTAAGGTTATCCATAAAGAGTTTTAAATTATCCCTAGGATCCATAGCCATCATTTTGGCCATAGCCGGATCATCTACTGTTACTTTTTGCCATTGATCCCCAACCTGTTGGTAAACAATTACTTTCTGGTTTTCTTCCACCATGTACTGTTCTATAGTCATCTTCTCATCCATATTAGGCATAGTTAGATCCATGACCATTTTCATTTTCATTGGTTTTTGGAAGATGGTGGCTTTGCCGGACATGGATATATCCATCACATCTTGTCCCAGGGACATTTTCATTTTCGAGGTCATGTCCATATCATAGTTATTGAGTTGATACCATTTGTCAAAGGATTCTTCAACGATTTTCTCCGCTGTTTTGCCTGCTGTCAGGTCCTTAGGTCCAGAACAGGCGGTCAGGACAATTAATGTATAGATTAGTACAAGGCTAAGAACAAAAAGCTTTCTTTTCATTGGACTTCCATCTCCTTTTTTATTGGAATAATAATGGTGAAACTGAGTAGCAGGGATACTTTTTAGATATAGCCGATACTATTTAGATATATATTTATAACTATATTAACTAATCATATCATGTGGAGGATAGATTTTATAGATAAAAAATGGCACTTGGAAAAACTTGCAGTACTCTTAAGCATCCAAAAACTTTAGCGAAAGGTTATGACAGCCGGTTGGTATGGAAGCCTTCGCTCTAAAAAAACAAAAAAATGAATAAATTCCCCTCTCAAATGGAAAAATAAGTGTGTTATTAACCTTTAAGGGGGAGAGAAACCTGGTTCTTGCTACTCAGAAAAAGAAAAGTACAGCTAAGGAGAAACTTCACCTGGGAATTGATATCGGCTCGACAACCGTGAAGATTGCTATCATCGATAGTATAGATAACCTACTCTTCAGTAAATATAAGAGACATTATTCTGACATCTGGAAAACACTTGCTGAACTTATTCAGGAAGTAAATAAGGAATACCAAGGCCACAGACTAACTGTAGCGGTAACCGGGTCAGGTGGTCTTTCTGTTTCTGAATTATTAGGATTAACTTTTGTTCAGGAGGTTATTGCCGGTAGCAAAGCAATCGAGAGGTATATTCCCGATACAGAAGTAGTGATCGAGTTGGGCGGGGAAGATGCCAAGATCACTTTTTTCGATAAGGGTATCGATCAGAGAATGAATGGGATCTGTGCGGGTGGAACAGGGGCTTTCATAGATCAGATGGCTATTCTCTTAAAAACTGATGCCGAAGGACTTAATAAACTTGCTGAGAATTATCAGGCTATTTATCCCATAGCGGCCAGGTGTGGAGAATTTGCTAAGACGGATATCCAGCCTCTCCTCAATGAAGGAGCCAGAAAAGAGGATATCGCTGCTTCGATCTTTCAGGCCGTTGTTAATCAAACTATTGGTGGACTCGCTTGTGGACGGAAGATTAAGGGTAAAGTCGGCTTCCTGGGAGGACCTCTGCATTTTTTGCCCCAACTTCGCCACAGATTCCAAGAAACTCTCGGTTTAGCGGATGAAGAGATGGTCGTACCCGAAAATTCTCAAGTATATGTAGCGATCGGGGCGGCCCTCGCCTCTCAGCAGGAAAAGGAGATAAGCTTTGCGGAACTGCTCACCAAATTCAAGATGGATAAAACGAAGTATAGGTATGAAACTGCTAAACTTGAGCCCTTATTTAGAAATGAAGAAGATTATTTGAATTTTAAGCAAAGGCATTCGTTGGAGAAAGTAAGAAGAAGGAACTTGCGTACTTATAAGGGCAAATGTTACCTGGGAATGGATGTAGGCTCGACAACAACTAAAGCTGCCTTAGTCGATGAAGAAGGCAACCTTCTCTATTCCTGTTATGAAAATAATGAAGGAAATCCTTTAGATTCTGCAGTAAAAATGCTTAAGGAGATTTATGCTAACCTTCCGGAAAGTGTCGAGATAAAATATTCCGTTGTCACCGGTTATGGGGAAAATCTTATTAAAACAGCACTTTTTTTTGACCTTGGCGAAGTAGAAACCATAGCTCATTATACTGCTGCCGATTATTTTCTTCCTGGGGTTAATTTTATTTTGGATATCGGTGGTCAAGATATGAAATGCCTTCAAATTAGAGATGGCATTATTGAAAACATCATGTTGAATGAGGCTTGTTCTTCAGGCTGTGGTTCTTTTATCGAGACCTTCGCCAAATCCCTGGAAACAAATGTTCAGGATTTTGCTCTGAAGGGAGTCAAAGCTCAAGCTCCTGCCGATTTGGGCTCGAGGTGCACAGTATTCATGAATTCTAAGGTAAAACAGGCTCAGAAAGAAGGGGTATCAGTTGGTGACCTTGCAGCAGGTTTATCTTATTCGGTCATTAAAAATGCCCTTTATAAAGTAATAAAGTTAAAAGGATCTGCTGACTTGGGGGAGAAAGTCATTGTCCAAGGGGGCACTTTCCTTAATGACACCATAGTGCGGAGCCTAGAGTTGATCACAGGAAGAGAAGTGATTCGTCCCGATATTTCAGGGCTCATGGGGGCCTTCGGTGCAGCTCTCTTAGCTAAAGAAAAATGGAGGGAAGGTATTACCACTTCCCTGCTAAATTCTGTTGAACTTAGTGAGTTCTCTGTTAAATCGAAGATGATAAGATGTAAGAAGTGTACCAATAACTGCTTATTAACGGTTAATATGTTTGGAGACGGTCGCAAGCTCATAACCGGTAACCGCTGTGAGAGAGGGGCAGGTCTAGAAAGGTCGGAGAAAATTCCTAATCTCTATGAGTATAAGCTGAAGAGATTATTTGACTATGAACCCTTAGAGAAAGAAGAAGCCTCTAGGGGTATAATCGGAATTCCCCGGGTGCTCAATATTTACGAGAATTATCCTTTTTGGTTTACCTTTTTTACCGCATTAGGCTTCAGAGTGGAATTATCACCTAATTCTAATCGTAAGATTTATGAACTAGGTATGGATACCATTTCTTCAGATACAATCTGCTATCCGGCCAAAATAGCCCATGGACATATCGTATCTTTAGTAGAGCGGGGAGTAAAACACATATTCTATCCTTGCATACCTAAGGAGAAAGAAGAAATTAAAGAGGCAGATAATTATTACAATTGTCCTATAGTGATTTCCTATGCCGAAGTACTTCGAGCCAATATGGATATCCTTAAGGAAAAAAACGTTAGATTTTTTAACCCTTTCCTTCCTTATCATCATAAGCAAAGACTAATAAAAAGATTATATGATGAATTTAAAGAGTTTGGGGTGAGTTTGTCTGAAATAACTAGAGCTGTCGGGTTAGCTCGGAATGAAGATAAGAAAGCTAAAGAGGATATTAAGAAAAAGGGCGAAGAAGTTCTGAATTGGATGAAGGAAAATGGACATAGTGGGATTGTTCTTTCGGGGAGACCTTACCACCTTGATCAGGAGGTTAACCATGGGATTCCTAATATCATCACCTCCTTGGGGATGGCAGTTCTGACCGAAGACTCTATTGCCCACCTAGGGAAAGTTAAGAGACCGCTACGGGTCTTAGATCAATGGATGTATCATTCCAGGCTTTATGAGGCAGCGGATTTTGTGGCGAGACAAGATAATCTGGAACTCGTGCAATTAAATTCTTTTGGCTGTGGGCCTGATTCTATAGCTGCTGAACAGGCTCAAGAGATTTTAAATGAGGCCGGTAAGATATATACCCTAATTAAAATTGATGAGGTTAGTAATTTAGGGGCAGTGAGGATTAGGCTTAGATCTCTAAAGGCAGCAATCGAAGCCCGTAAAGATAGAAAGTTAATTCAAGGGGTTAGGGAAACTATCCCTTTGAAAAAAACACTTTTTACTGCAGAGATGCGCAAGACCCATACTATCCTCGCTCCTCAAATGGCACCAATTCATTTTGAATTTGCTCAAGAAGTGGCCAGATCGGAAGGATATAATTTCGAAATTCTCTCTAAGGTAGAGGATAAAGATATTGCTGAAGGACTAAAATATGTGAACAATGATTCCTGTTATCCTTCCATTATTATTATTGGTCAATTGCTCAGGGCCTTACAATCAGGAAAATATGATCTAGGTAATACCTCGATTATTATGAGTCAAACCGGCGGACCATGCCGGGCGAGCAATTATTTAGCACTTCTTAGAAAGGCACTTCAAGCTACTGGGTTCCAGAATATTCCTATTATTTCCTTGAATGTTGCCGGTTTAGAAAAAACCCCGGGATTTAAGCTCACAGCATCCATGTTTACTAAGGCAGTCATGGCTATGGTTTATGGTGATCTCCTGATGAAAGTACTCTACAGGGTAAGGCCTTACGAAGCTGTTCCAGGGACAGCCGATAATCTTTTAAATAAATGGATGGGGATCTGTAAACCAAATGTTAGGACAGGAGAACGTAGGATATTTAGGCTTTATGTCTAGGTTGTGAAGGTTTTCCCGGGAAATCTTCGGGGAATAGTCAGGGATTTTGAAAATATAGAAATTAGAGATGAGAAAAAACCACGAATAGGCTTGGTGGGGGAGATCCTGGTAAAATATCATCCGGCGGCTAATAACGATATGGCTGAATTTATAGAAAGAGAAGGAGCAGAGATAGTTATCCCGGGGTTAACCGAATTTTTCCTCTATTGTGGTTATGGGCGCGAGTTCGAATATCGTTATTTAGCAGGTGGTCAAAAACGAAGGATTGCCGGAAACCTATTTGTTAAGTATGTCGAACATTATCGTAATGATATGCGGGCTGCACTTCGAAATAGCAAGAGATTCACATCTTCGCCCACAATTTATGCCATGGCCGAGAGTATAAAATCTATTCTCTCCCTTGGTAATCATACGGGAGAAGGTTGGCTGCTTACCGCAGAAATGGTAGAATTGATTGAAGAAGGTGCTAACAATATCATCTGCATGCAGCCTTTTGCTTGTCTTCCTAACCATATTACCGGCAAGGGAATGATTAAAGCGTTGAAAGAAAAATACCCTCAGACAAATATTGTCACTATAGATTATGATCCGGGGGCGAGTGAAGTCAATCAGATTAACAGAATAAAACTCATGCTCGAGAGGGCCTTTAGTAATTTGGAAAATACAGTATAGATTTTCCTACCCGCTGCATTTGCTACTCGCTTGCCGCTATATCTAACGCTAAAACCTTATGGTAACAGAACCATGGCTAAAGATTATAATTACTCGGAGAAAATTGAAGAATAAGTTATAGATATTACAACAAAACTATTGTATATTTATACATAGAAGAGTATAATAATTCATAGTTAGTTTTTAAGCTGTAATTCTAATTTAGTGTTTTGTAATATTAGGAGGGGAAACATGGTTCAATTAAATAAAGGAAAATTTCAGGGTAGGGATTTTATCTCCCTAAATGATTTCACGGCAGAAGATATTTCTCAGATGATTGATGTTGCTGTGGAATTAAAAGCCGAGACCAAAGCAGGCATTGCTCACCAAGTACTTCAGGGTAAGACTCTAGCTATGATCTTTACCAAATCATCGACTCGAACCAGGGTGGCTTTCGAAGTGGGCATCTATCAATTAGGGGGATGTGGGCTTTTCCTAAGTAGTAGAGATATTCAGCTTGGCAGGGGTGAACCTATCGAGGACACGGCAAGGGTCTTATCGAGGATGGTAAACGGGATCATGATTAGGACTTTCAGCCACCAGGAAGTGCTTGATCTTGCTAGCAACTCTTCTGTTCCGGTAATCAATGGCCTAAGCGATTATCTGCATCCGTCCCAGGTCTTAGCGGACTTAATGACCATTAAAGAGTCTAAGGGAAAAATAAAAGGGCTGAAGCTTACTTATATCGGAGATGGCAACAACGTCGCTAATTCCTTACTGCTCGGAGGAACCAAGATGGGTATGAATATCGTTATTGCCTCCCCTCAAGGTTATCAACCTGTTCCTGAGATCATGGAGATGGCTAGGAAAAATGCAGCCATAAGCGGAGGGTCTGCTCTAGTGCTGGAAGATCCCTGGAAAGCAGCTGAGGATGCCGATATTCTTTATACTGATGTTTGGGCCAGTATGGGACAGGAAGAAGAGAGTGAGCAAAGGAAAAAAGTGTTTGCCGCTTATCAGATTAATCAGGAGCTTCTAAATGTTGCTCATTCTGAGGCTATAGTTATGCACTGCCTACCGGCCCATAAGGGAGAAGAGATTACTGCCGAAGTGATGGAAGGTCCCCAATCAGTAGTCTTCGAGGAAGCTGAGAACAGATTACACGCTCATAAGGCGATCATGGCTCTAGTAATGTAGCAAATAAAAAGGAGAAAAGTATATGGCTAAAGTAGTACTTGCTTATTCCGGTGGATTAGATACATCCATCATCATTCCCTGGCTTAAAGAGAATTATGGTTATGAGGTTATTGCTATGGCCGCTGACCTGGGACAAGGGGAAGAACTTGAACCTTTAAATGAAAAAGCAATTAAAACCGGTGCATCCAAACTATATATCGAAGACCTTCAAGAAGAATTTATTACAGATTTTATCTATCCTACCTTGCAAGCCGGAGCGGTCTATGAAGGTAAGTATCTCCTGGGTACTTCCTTTGCCCGCCCGCTCATAGCTAAAAAACTGGTAGAGATAGCAGAGAAAGAAGGGGCTGTGGCCATAGCCCATGGGGCAACCGGTAAAGGTAATGACCAGGTTCGGTTCGAATTAACCGTTAAGGCCTTAAATCCTGATCTTAAGATTATTGCTCCTTGGCGAGAATGGAATATCAAATCCAGAGAAGATGCTCTTGATTATGCTCAAGAACGTGGCATTCCCGTTCCTGTCACTAAAGATAGACCCTATAGTATGGATCGTAACCTCTGGCATTTAAGTCATGAAGGTGGAGATCTTGAGGATCCCTGGAATGAACCAAAGGATGATCTTTATCTCTTAGGTGTTTCCCCAGAAAAAGCACCGGACAAGGCTACTTATATTCAGCTGGATTTTGAACAGGGAATTCCGGTAGCTGTCGATGGCCAGAAGCTTTCTCCGGTAAAACTAGTGGAGAAACTCAACGAATTAGGTGGTCAGAATGGTGTCGGGATAGTTGATATGGTTGAGAACAGATTGGTGGGGATGAAGTCACGGGGAGTCTATGAAACTCCGGGGGGTACTATTCTCTATACTGCTCATCAAGCCTTGGAGCTTTTAACCCTCGATCGGATTACTTTGCATTATAAAGAGCAGATTGCCCTTCGCTATGCTGAGTTAGTATATGATGGTGTCTGGTATTCTCCTTTAAGGGAAGCCCTTGATGCTTTTGTGAAAGTCACTCAACAGAATGTCACCGGTACAGTCAGGATAAAACTTTATAAGGGGAATTGTATCTCGGTAGGAATCAAATCTCCCTATTCCCTCTATAATGAAGAATTTGCTACTTTCGGCGAAGATGCTGTCTATAATCAAAAGGATGCCGAAGGATTTATTAATCTTTTTGGTTTGCCTCTCAAAGTGCGTGCTCTAATGGAGAAAAAGTCAGGACTAAGATAAATGTAATTATTATTTTCTAAAAGACTACAAGAATGTTAGCTGTCTAAGATTTGCGGTTTTCATTCTTGTCTTTTATTTTTCTTAATTCTTATTTCGTTTTGTTTTTTAAGATTGCTTGGCAACAAAGAGCTAAATTGCCTAATTACATATATTTTTAGAAAATATTTGGATTTTGCAGTATACTATATTTGGTTGCTAAAGGATTCCCTTATTATTGTTATTACCGAAAGGAGTGTTGTTATGAAACTATGGGGAGGCCGTTTTGAAAAAGATACCGATGCTCTGGTTGAAGATTTTCATTCCTCGATTTCTTTTGACCGGCGTTTATATAAACGCCGGTCAAAAGAAATCGAGG
>CALBJS010000073.1 GCA_937892995.1 uncultured Peptococcaceae bacterium
CCGGATATGAGTCTTGACGCCATAGACATCAGTTATATTTCCACTGCCAAAAGTGAAGGCGGAGAGCTTATCTTACCGGTATTAGACACCAGACAGGGGCTTTTATACGATGAATCGGGCTGGGTGGACACCTCTAATTATGAATTTGAATCCCTTACGATCAAATTAGCAGAAGACTCTCAATCGCCGGCTGTGCACTCCACAATACTGGGTAAAGGTCAAAAGATTACGGAAATTTCCCATACCTTGGCCTGGGGGATTCCGGAGATGAGCAGTGAAGCGGCAATACCCTATGAAAAGATGGTGAAAGCAGAAGCAACTGCGGCCAAAGATCCTGCCAATTACTCGATAGCTCGTTGGATTGGACACGCCACAGTCAATCGTTTTGTAAAAAACCTTACCGATTATAGCCGGGAAAGTGCCGACAAACTTAAAGTGACCGCCGGACGTCTTGATAAGCCGATCGCCTTAATCGTCACCATGAAAGGCGATGCCAAAAAGGCGGAGGCTGTGGTCGACTTGATGAACCACCGTAACCAGCTCCACAAGGGGAAAGACGAAGCACAGTGGGCCTATAACCTGATGTGTGGGTTCTATGCATCCCAGGCTGAGGCCTCTGCCATACCGGGCGGTGAAGGAATCAGCTATCTGGAAGTTTGGAATCAGTTGCCAAAGGATACTAATATGTTTGTCTTAGCACCAACGGAAACGGAACAATACGAAGAGGCGGTCAGGATTCTTACCGAAAAAGGCTACCCGCAGTTGATGATTAAGCACCTTTCAGAGCAAGCAGGTTATGGCGGAACAGTATATATGATACCTGACAAACCGGCAATGGTGGACGGAAAACCCCGTTGGGCGTGGTTGGAGATTGACCAAGAAACCTACGATGTGATTTCCGTATTCGAAACCGGAGAGCGGGCGGGAATGGCTGAATATCTGATCGGTATGTTGCCGGAAAACGCTGCTGAGATTGGGGTAGGTGCTATAGTCGGAATTACAACAGCGGTTTGGGGAGTTAGTACCTTCTCCCTTTCCTTGGATGATTATACGGATATCAAAAATAATGCTAAGGCCCTTTGTGGTTATGTAGGAGAGCAGATTGAAAAAATCACAGGAATAACAGGCTCTATCGGTCAGACGGGCAAGCTTGGAGATATGATCCAAATGCACGGCTCCGGAACAGAATCCCTCGCTGAGATTCTGGCGAAATTTACTGAAATGGCTGAGACAGAGTGGATTCAGCCCGGTTTTGGTACCGGCTATAAAGCGGCAGTAGATTACTACTTCAAGAATATCTAATTACCGTGACGATTGATGAAGAAATTAAGTATGCAAAGAAATTAGTTGCGGCTTTAGAAGGGCGTTTTGATTATAAGACCACCTAAAAACTACTTGTGTGCGTAAAGGATCTTTTGGAAGTGGAAAAAATTAAAAGTATACAATCCGAACATGATGAAGACGCAACCATCGGGCACAAATCAATTGACACTAATTTCTTCGGATATAAAAGTCATCTTGCAATGACTGATGAACGATTGATTTCAGGTATCGAGGTCACAACTGGGAGAAGCACGGATACCAATGTGAAGCTACCCCGGTAATTGGACACGTAAAACGCACGATATCTGGTTCTTTCGTAGCATAGCTAATTATTTTAGCGAAGATTGTTAGTTTTAGTCATCCATGTCTCCCCCTATGTTTTTCCGGCCGGGTTTAACCCCAGTCCCTAGTGGTCTGATTGTCAAGGGCGAGCGGTCTCCCCGCTCGGCGAAGCGTACCCTTTATAATCAGGCCGCTAGGGGGTACAATCATCAGCGGCGGAAAAACATTAGGCTACCTTAAAGACATCCATTGGCACTCTGTATTCACTGCTAGAATGAATTCGTTGGCGATTATAGAAAACTTCAATGTATATAGCCTGGTTTTAGGGCTTTCATGACAAGGGACTTTTTCATATGCTCAGCCATAGAAAAACCGACAATAGCCCTGCCACACAGATCCATAACACCGGCAAGATAGAGCCAACCTTCATCGGTTGGAATGTAAGTTATATCACTTACCCATTTCTGATTAGGCTTTTCCGCTGTAAACTCACGGTTTAGCAAATTTTCGGCTACTGGTAAATTATGATTTGAATTGGTTGTGGCCTTGTATTTCCTTACGGTCTTAGATTTAATTCCATTTTTCTTCATCAGTCTATATACCCGGTTTTTACTGGTGCACCATCTGACTGTAGTTCTTTTGTGATACGTGGGTACCCATATATCCCGTAGCTGCGCTTGTGAATTGCCTTAATTTTTTCAAGTAGCCGATCGTTCTCTATCTTTCGATTACTCTTAGGCCTATTTAAGTAAGCATAAAAACCGTTCTTGGATACATTAAGTATTTTAGCCATCTTCACAACTCGAAATTTAGAGCGGTGTTCCTCCATAAACTTAAAGCGTTCTATTTCAGGTTTTTCGCGAAGTAGGCTGCCGCCTTTTTTAAGATGGCGTTTTCCTCTTTCAAGTCAGCATTTTCTTTACGTAATTTAATTCTTTATCCAGCCCAAATTGTAATAACATCATAAAGGATCAAATGTATTTTACATTTATTGCTCCGGTAAGTAATATCATTGCATTCAACACGGATCTTTTCCCAGAGGATATTTTAAAGCGGGATATATTAAGACAATAAATCAATTATTATTTTGATGCAAGGGAGATAAACTGTCAACGAAATAGTGCTACCGTCTAGTGGAGGTACTTTATGGTCAGGTTACTCGAAAAAGTAAGCTAGTATAGCGGTTTTTAGTATTAAGTGCGAACGTCTTCCCTCGAAAATAGTTAATCACTAACCGACCAAACAAGGTCAGTTAGTGTGCTGCCAAAGTACATATTATGATTATATAAAAAGTTATATCCAATAACTGAGTAAAAAAGCGGCGTTAAGGTTTAAGTCCGATAGCATAGAGCGGGCCGCGGAAAGATAGATTGATAAGAATGTCGGCCATTTCTTCCGGCGTTTCCCGAAACTTCTTTTCCAGCCATTCCTGAATTACGCCGATGTGGGCAGAGATGATATAAGAAATAAGGTATTCTTCGGGTACAAGTAAGTTTTCTTTCTTAATATGCGTGGTTTTATCTTGTTCAAAGATGTTACGCCACATAATATCTTTTATGGCGTTTTGTAAAGAATTAGTGCCTTTAATTGATAAGAGGACTTTCATTAATGGGGCATTGGCATCAAAATATTTAAAGAGCCGAACGCTTGCTGCGGAGAGCATGGTGGTATTAAGCAATTTATCACTTGAGAGAGCATTCATTTCCCATGTAATCTTTTCGAGGTCGTGGGTTATTTCGTTCAGAGTCTGATCAAGCAAATCAAACTTGTCTTTATAGTGCAGGTAAAAAGTGCCCCGATTAATGTTGGCTCTTGTTGTAATGTCTTTCACGGATAGTGCATCAACCCCCTTTTCTTGAATTAATGATACCAAGGCTTGGCGTATTGCTTCTTTGGTACGGCTAATCCGCCGGTCTTCAGTTACGTTCATATTACAATTCTCCTTATAGAGCAAAGTTCAGTTACCCAAAAGATAACAAGGATATAAATGAACATATTTTAGCAATGTGTTTATTAGTAGTCATAAAGTCTAATTATGTTTATTGCAGAAACCTTCAAGTATATTATAATTAAATTATAAAAATAATCAACACGATGTCAATTAACTAAGACTAAGCTGAAGGAGGATCGAGATGCTCAAAATATTAATCAAACCAAAAGATATCGAGAAGAATTCTCCTTGCCTGGATAATCCTCATTGCATTGTTGTACGTAATGTGAATAAATCGTTCGGCAAAAACCATGTCCTAAAAGATATTAACTTAGAAATTCCCAATGGCCATATTTATGGTTTACTTGGTCCTTCCGGCTGTGGGAAAACCACCTTAGTGAAAATTATAGCCGGTATATTAGAAGCTAATTCGGGTGAAACTTATGTCTTGGGTCAAGCAATGCCCCAGCTTGGTTTAATGAATAAGATTGGATATATGGCCCAGTCCGATGCCCTCTATAGCTCACTGACTGCGGGTGAAAATTTGGAGTTTTTTGGATCAATTTACGGAATGAGCAAAGCTGAAATAAAAAGAAGAACAGAGGAGGTTATGGAATTAGTCAACCTTTCTGCAGACATCCACAAACCTGTTCAAGCTTATTCCGGCGGTATGAAAAGGCGTCTATCTCTGGCCATGGCCATTATGCATAATCCTCCGGTTTTAGTGCTGGATGAACCTACAGTGGGAATTGATCCTCTTCTGAGAAAGAGTATCTGGGAAGAATTCCATAAATTAGCCGCACAAGGCGTTACTCTTCTGGTGACAACTCATGTTATGGACGAGGCGGACAAATGCGATAACCTGGCTATGATGAGGGATGGACGTTTGATCGCTAAAGGTACTTCTCAGGATCTGCAAGAGAGAATCGGTGTACAAAGCATTGAAGAGGCTTTCATCTATTATGGAGGTCAGCAAAATGAGAATTAAAGCTTTAGCCATCAGGATTTTAAACCAATTGCGACATGATCGGCGTACTCTGGCTTTGATGCTGTTTGCTCCAATAATTCTGCTTACGTTTGTCTATTTTATTCTGGGAGACTCGGTTCCTAAAGTGAATGTCGCTATCATTAATGCCCCGGCGGGATTTGAAGATAAACTTGAAGAACAAAACATCAGGAGTATGAGGTACGGGGAGAATGAGGCTCGTCATGCTTTGGCAAAGGGTGAAGTCATTGCCAGCATTTCGATAGTAGGTGGCAAGTCCTATATTGAAGTAGACGGCAGTAATCCTACTAAGGCCAAAATCGCTTTGGCAGCTTTGGAACAAGCTAAGGTTTCGGTCATGTTATCCAGACCAGATCTTAAGTCTGAGATTTACTACCTTTACGGCCAAGAAGATTTGCCTTCTTTCGATAATTTCGGAGCCACTTTAATTGGATTTATTGTATTCTTTTTTGTCTTTTTAGTATCGGGGATTTCTTTTTTACAGGAAAGAAACTCAGGGACTTTGGAGAAAATGCTTTCAACTCCTATCAGGCGCTGGGAAATCGTTGTTGGTTATGTACTGGGTTTTGGTGTATTTACTGTCTTACAATCCATATTGGTTTCCTGGTATTGCGTCTATGTGCTTAAGGTGATGATGATTGGCTCATTTGTCTTGATTCTATTAATCACCTTATTGGCGGCAATGATTTCGCTCACGCTGGGGATTCTGATGTCTACACTGGCAAATAATGAGTTCCAGATGATTCAATTTATACCCTTAATTATTGTTCCGCAGGTGTTTTTTTCAGGCCTATTTGATATACCCTTTGGCGCTAAAATCGTTGGTTACGTCATGCCTCTATATTATATTGCTGATGCTCTAACCAAGGTTATGATCAAAGGAAGCGGCTTTGGCGACATTGCTTGGGATTTGATCATTATGCTGGCTTATTCTGTTCTGTTTATGATTTTAAATACCCGGCTTCTCAAAAAATATCGTCGTATTTAAGCAGGCTGTCTATTATGATGGGCTTAACGAATTGGCTAAGTAGGTAATTCTGACAAAGATAAATAGAACTGCAGGAGGGAAACTGAGAGTATGAAAAAAAGATTGATTGTTGTCGGAATAATATTGATCGTGATCATAGGGATATTGTTAATAAACCACTTTTCTTCATCTGACTTGGTGTTGGAAGGAGTTGTGGAGACTAGTATTTATCCTCATTATAGTGAGGTGTCCGGTAAAATTATCGAATTGCCGATCGACCTTGGGCAGGAAGTTAAAACCGAAGATGTTCTTGCTATTTTAGATGATAGGAATGAACAGTATGCTCTTGAACAGATGGAGGAGACTCTGGCCAAGAAACAAGCAGTTCTTTCCGAATTAACTTCCGGAGTAGAGCCTGAAGAATTAAAGCAGCGCCAAAATAGCGTCTCAATAGCTGAAATAGCCTATAGCAATGCCCAACTAACCCGGGATCGTGCCAAGAAAGAATATGAGGATGTGCAGGTTTTGTTCGAAGCAGGTGCTATGGCTCAGGCTGAGCTGGATAAGATCAAGTACCAAGCTGACTTGGCTCAAGCCGCAGTAACTACAGCCGCTGTGCAGTTGGATAATGCCCGTCAGCAATTGGCTTTGGTTCAAAAAGGAACTCCTCAAGAAAAAATTGACGCTGCTCAAGCGGATGTGGCCTTAATTCAAGTTCAAATCCGCCAAACGAAGGACAACTTAGGAAAATACAAAATTATAGCCCTCCATGATGGTACTGTTATCAGTAAGAATTATTTGCTTGGGAATATTGTCTCTGCCGGTTACAATCTTTTTGATATTGCATCAGGCACTGAAAAACATTTAGTGACCTATATACCGAAGGAAGATCTGTCCAGGATAAGCCACGGACAAGAAGTAGTTATTCGCAGTGGAGCGAAAGAATACAAGGGAACAATAAGCTTTATTGATGTTAAGGCACAATATACGCCCAGAGAAATGCAGTCCTCAGCTAATAAAAATAAAGAAAGCATGAAGATTAAAGTAAATCTTACTCCAGATACTCCTTTGAAAGTTGGGGAAAGAGGGGAGATTATAATTCCATAATATTCTTACCAAAATTGCTTTGCTTTTTACGAAGCTTTTGAATGTGTGCGTCCACTGTTCGTGTATCGCCCATAAAATCATAGCCCCAAGCTAGTTCCAGTAGTTTTTCCCGAGAAAGAGCTTTATTTCGGTTGCGTATAATCACTTCAAGCAAGTCAAACTCCCGAGGGGTCATATCAATAATGTTGCCGCGTACCATCACTTTTTGGCCGTCCAAATCCACTGTAGTATCATCTGCTGTAAATGTGTGTGTTCCTTCGTCCGACGCAATACAGCTTCTACACGTGCTAATAACTCAAGGTATCAAAAGGTTTGACGATATAATCGTCTGCGCCCATGTTAAGGCCATGAATTCGATCGCCAATATTATCCTTGGCCGTTAGAAAAATAACCGGAGTGGGCGAAATTCTCTGAATGACTTCAAAGCCGTCCAGACCTGGCAGCATAACATCAAGTAAAATTAAATCAAATTTTTTAGCATTCACAAGAGTGACCGCTTGGAGTCCATCGTATATTTGCTCACAGGTATGTCCAACGAGTTTTAAATTTCGCGCAATCAACTCATTGATTGGTTTGTCATCTTCCACAATCAAGATAGAAGCCATATAATCACCTCTATACTATTTAAACATAAAGATGTTATGAAGTTGTAATATAATTTTTAAATTTTACTATTTTCATTTTTTACCCTACTCCGAATAAATGGAAACATCGTTTAGAAAACCTTGTAAGGAAAGGCCTTTTCTCATCTTAAGAATCAACAACGGAGATACATCAATATAAAAAGTGCTGTGGCAACGAAGATAATGCCGTCGCAAGGAGATAACAGATTGATACGGCATTTTTTTGTATCCTCAAACCTTACAGAAACGGTTTTGCCTTTTCGTACCACATTTATCATGTGCATAATTGCTGTTGAATTTTACGAATAATATACATATAATAATAACTGCAGAAAGGAGTTGATATCGATGCCGAAAATAAAGCCCATTTCAGATTTAAGGAATTATAACGAGGTTTTGCGCGATGTTTCCGTTGGTGAGCCTGTCTTTTTAACAAAGAATGGTCGTGGCCGATATGCTCTTGTCGACATTGCTGATTATGAAAAAACACAGGCGACAATCAAGCTGATGAGCGAGCTTAATAAGGGACGAAAATCAGGCGAAGAAAAAGGATGGGTTCTGCATGAAGATGTGAAAGCACATTTCGAGGGAAAGGCTTATGAATAAACTGCTTTATTCACCCGGAGCACTAAATGACCTTGACGAGATATGGGCTTATATCAATAACGAATTACAAAATCCTGCAGCCGCTCAAAAAATAGTGTCAGACACCTTGGACACCATAGAGAAGCTGCAGGATTTTGCAGAACTAGGGCCTCCTTTGTCCTCGATTACCGAATTCGAAAGTGATTATCGGTTTCTTGTTTGCGGAAAATATATTGTCTTTTACCGTAGGATGGGCTTAGATGTACATATAGACCGCGTGTTGTACGGAAGGCGTAATTACATGAGTATTTTGTTTGGCACATTACAGAATGACGATGATTCAGAATAGCTTGCGGCTTAGACCTTAGACAAGCGTTATTAAGCATTGGGATATGAACGTACCCGCCACCAAGGGGATACCAAAAAAATCTGCCATCTTTTTTGTATCCTCAAGGCACTCAGAGGTATGCTGCCTGCTGGAAGGGCGTAAGCGTATGGCTGGTTGGTAATGGATATATCGATTACATTTGCCCGGTGTCGACTAATTCCAAGGATTATAACGAAGAAAGGTAGGTTACCATGAAAAGTAAATATAGTGAAATAGCAAAACACATCCCGAGTCTGGAAGATCACGGTCACCTGTATATGTATTACGG
>CALBJS010000074.1 GCA_937892995.1 uncultured Peptococcaceae bacterium
AGGTAATAAAAGAAATGCGCGTGCCCGTGGGCAAGGAAAAGAAGTTTACTACAGCTGGCTTTGGAGATGAGACTCAAGGGTTCTCCTTTATCACTTCCAGCTCAGGCAAAAAACCCCAGACTACCTCCTTGAAATTACCTAACGGGAATCTTAGTCTAAACATTTATGATACTTATTCTACCGGCATAGTGAACCGCTATGTCAGTGACATCTTATAATTTTTCATCTGAAAAAACAACAGAATTTATCATCGACGACCTGCCGCAAGGGGAAGGATCTCTGACCTGGGAATTTTCTTGGGAAATAGATAGTAAGCCTACTGAGTTTTCCTTCTTATTGGAAGAATTGCAGGAACTTCCTCCGGTAAAGCAAGGAGATGAATTAGGTGCTCTTAAAGTATGCGGGGTTCCCTTCGGCAGTGCTATCGTGGAACCGCAAAAGGGTGTCGAATTCACCCATGCTGATGGCTTTTCTCTGGAGGGTGATATTACCCCTGAAGGAGATACTCTCTTCTGGCTCCCTGCCGGCCTATGGAATGTAGTCCTAACAGAAACTTCAGCAGGGCTTGTGAACAGTAAGACAAGATTTGTCCCAGTCAGTACGGGCGAAACAACCATCCTCACCTTGCCAAACTCCTTAAAAAGTGCCTATTCTAATTTAAATAATATTTTTGCCGACCCGGAAGACATTACCGGCAGTATAGAAATCCTGGAAGCAAAAGATTCCGGCAACCAAGCCACAATTTCGATGCTGGTAAACGACCCCCAAAAGCGGGATGTCTTCCCCACGAAGGAGAACACCGTCATCACCGAAGGGGGTAAACAGGTAGAGATTACTAATATTACCCGTCAGGTTACCCCACCAAGCATTGTCCTAGTCCTGGATTCCTCCGGCTCGATGAAAAAAGAAATGACGGCTACCATAGAAGCAGCCAAAAAATTTGTTACCGGCCTACCTGATAAAACCTTTATTAGGGTAATCGATTTTGATTCCAGCGTTAAGGTACTGAAAGGCGAAACCAAAGAAGCCGTGGTAAACAGTCTTTCTTCTGTAAAAGCGGAAGGATCTACGGTGCTCTTCGATGCAACCCTGGAGGGACTGCGTCTCCTGGAAAATAAAGACCGGCCGGCTTTGGTAGTCTTTGCCGATGGTGCGGATTCCAGCCTTGACGGTCAAGGAGTAGGTAGTAAAGCAAGCAAGGAGGATGTCCTGGAAGCGATCCGCGAGGCTCAAATTCCGGTCCCGAACTTCTGGTAAGCAAGAACGACCATCAGGTACTTGATAATGATTTTGAAGCCCGCCTAAATGAAGCAGTCCAAAAAGAGATCCTAAAATTTCAGGCTCGTAAGTCCGCCGCGGGATCTCCAGTCAACATCCCAAGGGTAACTTTAAATCAGGGTGACGGAAAAAATAGTATCCCCGCTCCTCCGATTACTACCAGTGGCTCCCAAAAATTAAAATCTGTCACTACTGTCGAAAACTTTAAAAACAGTATGGAAGCCTTACACTGGTTGCCGAGTAAGGATACTGCCGGGTACTACCGCTATTCTCCTGAAGCAGTCTTAACCCAGGGTTGGGGAACTGAGTGGGATCTGGCGAACCTCGCAATGGGCCTGCTCGCCAAAAGCGGCTGTAACCCCAAATTCAGAACCATTGCCCTTACGACAGAAGGAAAACAAGAATTAAAGAAACTACCTGATTCTCAAGAGGAAGCAAAAGGGCTGGGCCCCGGAAAATTGACTGAAAAAATCTCCGGATTCTTCTCCGGATTATTCGCTAAAAAAAGCCCTCCAGAAGAAGCAGAAAAATTACCAGGTATGCAAGAAGAAGTGCAAAACCAGACGGACATTGAAGAAGAACCGGAAGTGCTGATAGATACTCAAGAAGAAGACCTGACAGTTGTTCAAGGTGGATTGCCAAGTACGATTCCGGGTATTTCCTACCAAAACCAGGAAGGTGAAAACAAGCTGTTTGTAATCCCCTTCATGAAGGATATTTCCGAATTGGAAGGTCTGGTTTATATCCCCTCCCAACAAGATTCAATAAAGTTCAATCCTGTTCGGGCTACTATTCGAATCTCTGCCAAAGCTGAATCCGGTGGACTCTTATTCCAAGATACCGCATCAGATATAGCCGATGCCCTTGGCGGGGGCGATGGAGAAGCCGCAAAATCTTATGACTATATTCCTTTACTGGAAAAGGAAATTTCCTTGCCCTCTCTAAGCCTTGATGCCATAGAAGTCGGCTATCTCGAAGCCGGCACAGGTAAAGGAAAACGTTATACGGCTGTTCTCAGCACCACCGAAGGAATAGAGGCCGGAACCGGAATTATCGACAGTGGAGAGAATCCTCTACTTGGCATTAGCATTGAAGTTGTCCTGCCAAGCGGGACCTTTAGCCATGAAAGCCCTTTAAGCGACGGTGAGGCTCCGAATAAGCTCTACCATAGCATAGCTATTAATCTTCCAGACTTACCCGAAGATTCCGTAAAGATTTTAGAAAATGCTTCCGACAAAGCGTATAAAGCCGCCGAAAACCCGGATTCCCTTTCTGCTCTTAAATGGTATGGGCGGAACATTCTTAATCGTTCTATTGCCGCTCAGACCACTTTTGACGCCGAACAAAGAAAGAATCTGAATATAATTCTGGGACGCACCGATAAAGAACGCTGTCTTGTGCTCACATCCCGGATGGGAAAAGACAATAAGCTGTACTCCACTATGGATCTTTTACAAGCGATTAACCAAGTTCATAATGGTGATAAGTCTATCCAAGCCAGCTACAATATTGTTGCAGGTCTCTTTGCCTCCTCTTTAGAGAGTGCGGCTCTGACCGGAGACAATAAGGCAGGCTATTTGGAACTGTGGTCCAAGACCCCCAAGGACACTTCCCTGGTTTTAATCCTCAATGATGAGGAGCGGGAACAAACTCTCGCCGAGATGCAAAAAGCAGGACATTATCCATTCCGCCTGCTGGACAGAGTTGCCAACAGCGATATGGTAATTCTCGTCCCTGATAAGCCCGGAGAATATAATGGCCAGAAACGTTGGGCTTGGCTGGAAATTGATCCGGAAACCTATGCAACCATCTCGGTTATCGATACAGGGGAACATGCCGGTATGGCCAGCTATGCCATGTCGCTCATGCCCAGCAAGGATGATTACGGACAATACATCGTAGGTGCTTTAATCGGAGTAGATGTGGCCGTATGGGCCGTCTGTTCCTCATCCCTGAAACTGGACGATTATAAAGAAATCCTGAAGGATGCCAAAGCTACAGCGGAAGCTGTTGCAAATAATCTGGACTATGTGATGCAAGCTTATTCTACTGCCCGCGACAAAGAATTTTCCATGAGTGCCGGCGGTAAAGGATTCCCGCTCAGTGTTGGGGCTTCCATAGGGAAGGATGGCTTCAAAGTAAAAGCAAGCCAATCTTTTGTTAGCTTTACGGAAGGTTTTAAAGATGGAGTAAAAATTTATTTCTCCTTGGCCAAATAAGAACTGGTAAAAACCAGTAGTAAATAGCCCCCAAAAATAGTAAGATAACCTTACAAATAACAATAGCATTTTTAGAAGAAGGAAGTGGAGATTTATGGCTTTTCTAAACAAAATAGGGAAGAAAATAGGTAATGTAGCCGGTTCAGCCGCCGATAAGGCTAAAGACCTGGCTGAAATTACCAAACTCAACTCTGCTATTTCCTCCGAGGAAAAGCAAATCCAACAAAATTATTTAGAGATCGGAAAATTAATCTTTGAACATGATAAAGACAACCCCAACAGTCCGGCAGCGGAACTATGCCGTAAAATCCTTGCTTCCCAACAAAAAATCGAAGAACTTAGGCAAAAGATTACAGAGATTAAGGAAGATAAGGAAGATGAAGAACAAGCCGTTCCTATCGAAGTTGGGGCTCCAGTAGTTCCTGATGCTGAGCCGCAACAAACTGCGGATACAAATAACGCAGCGGAGAATCTCTGCAAGAATTGCGGAACTGAAAATCCCGAAAACAGCAAATTTTGCCTGAACTGTGGTAGTCCGATGGTCGTACGGGAATAAGGTATATCTAATAGAAACAGACATCCGTTAATTAACGGATGTCTGTTTCTATTAGATATCATTTTCTCTTAAGCGTCATTTTCCCCCAGCATAGCCATGACGGTTCTTTGTTCCTCTTTAAGCTTAGCAAGTTCGTCAGTAAGGTTAAGAGCCACTAGGGTAGCAACTTGATGGGCAGCAAGCCGTGGAAATTTCGTAGCGATATCCTGCATCCTTTTATCTAAATCGCCTGCCAGACCTTTTATATATTCCTCGGTTCCTTTTCCCCTGACAACATACAGTTCTCCGAAAATCTGGACCGATACTTTCTGCTCTTCTTGTTTCACACTCTTCCCTCGCTCTCGTGCCATTAAGCCGTCTTTTGTAGTTATAGGTTATTTTCGCCACTCTGCTCCAAATTCCTTCTGTATTTCTGTAAGAATATTGGAATTCAAAGCATTCACCTCTTCGTCTTTCAAGGTTCTTTTCTCAGATTGGTACCTCATGGTAATGGCCAGACTTTTATGCCCCTGCGGAACCGGTTGACCCTGATAGACGTCGAAGATTTCTACTTCTTTAAGGAGTTCGCCTCCTAGTTCGTATACCTTTTTCTTAATATTCTCCGCCGGTATGTCTAGGGGGACGACCACAGCGAAATCCCGCTGGATAGCTGGGAAACGGGGATAGGATCTGGCAATAATAACGGGATTAGAATTATTAAATAATGTAGCAAAATCAATCTCGAAAAGTACCGGCCTCTGAAGGCCCCATTCTTCATCCAGTTGGGGATAGATCTCTCCGATAATTCCAAGGGATTCGCCATTTAAAAATATTTCCGCAGACCTTCCAGGGTGAAGTAGCGCTTTATATTTACTATCCGTGATTCTGCGGTATTCGAATTCTACCCCGCTTTCCTTAGCAATTTCACTTAAAATTCCTTTAGCATAGAAAAAGTCATATTTCACTTGAGGAACGATCCAGTGCCGTTTGCTACCACCCTGAGTTATCCCGGCAACCTTTAAAATCTCCTTGGGTAACTCTTTCAAAGGAAGATTATCGGGTAAATAGACATTGCCTATCTCAAAGAGAAGCAAATCCGTATTACGTCTAGCATTATTACGAGAGGCAATCTCTAAAAGACCTGGTAGTAGAGAAGTCCGCATAGTTCCTAGCTCTTCTCGTAGAGGATTGAGTAAGGGGATATTTCGTCCCTGTACTCCCCAGATATCGTCATTTTCTTTCTTAACAAAAGAGTATGATAATGCCTCGTTCATCCCCATTTTTATTAATAATCTCCTTAACTTTAAGCGGAAAACCTGCTCCGAAGTTCTTTTACCTTGGGTCTGACTCCCTTGGGGTAAAGTAGTAGGGATTCTATCATAGCCAATGACTCTGGCAACTTCTTCGATCATATCTTCTTCGATCTTTAGATCTTGTCGATAAGAGGGGATATCCACCACAAAATACCCGTCTTGCTCTTGCTCATACTCAAAATCTAAGGCCTCCAAGACTTTCTCAATCTCTTGACCCGAATATTCAACACCTAAAATCCGATTGACTCTGTCCCGAGAAACTTTAATCTGAACCGGTTGGGGAAGGTGGGCTACTTTTTCTGTGAAGGACATCGGGACTCCTGCCTCTAATTCGAGTAATAGCTCTGCCACTCGACCTAGAGTGGGTACTGTCCAGTAAGGATTAACTCCTTTTTCGAAACGACTAGAAGATTCAGAACGTAACCCTAGCTTTCGACTGGTACGACGGATGCTTGACCCCAGAAAATGGGCTGATTCAAAAAGAATACGGGTGGTTTCTCCAGTTACTTCGCTCTCTAGTCCTCCCATTACTCCAGCGATAGCTACAGGCCCGTTATCATCGGCAATGACAAGCATGTCTCTATCCAGTTTCCTCTTCATGCCGTCAAGACTGACGATCTTCTCACCCTCCTGGGCTAATCTAACCCGTACTGTGCCCTTAAGCCTATCTCTGTCAAAGGCATGAAGGGGTTGACCCATTTCCAACATACAATAATTAGATATGTCTACAATGTTATTTATCGGTCGAATTCCAGCAGTTCTTAGCCTGTTTTGCATCCAGAGCGGAGATGGCTCAATAACCACATCCTCAACCAATAAAGCTGCATACCTCCAAGAAAATTCCGGATTTTCTATCTCAACCTTCTGTCTTACATCTTCAGGCCAAGAAGGTATTTCGCCCATTGCCCACTCCGGTACCGAAGCTTTTAAGCCTAAAAGGGTGCCTACCTCCCGAGCCACATTAATCATGGATAAACAATCCGGTCTGTTAGGATAAAGTTCAAGTTCCAAGACATGGTCATCAAGCCCTAGATACTCTTCAATTTGGACACCAACCGGTGCGTCCGGTGACAATATCAAGATTCCACCTTTGCTTCGTTCCGAACCTACAGCTTCTATTTCTAATTCCTTATCAGAACAAAGCATACCGAAAGATTTAACCCCTCTTAGTTTAGCAGGTTTGATTTTTTTACCGCCGGGAAGTATTGCACCAGGGATAGCGACGGGAATCTTATCCCCCTTGAGAATATTGTTTGCTCCTGTTACGATAGTTAGTTCTTCGGAACCCATGTTTACTATACAGATCTGAAGTTTCTCGGCATCCGGATGAGCCTTGATCTCTGTAATCTCACCTATGATTACATCTTTAAATCCCTTATTCAGGGCCTCGACCCCTTCAACTTCAATGCCCCCACGGGTAAGAATCTCGGCCAGTTCTTCCGCTGGAACATCGATGTTTATATATTGTTTTAACCATTCCATACTGACTCTCATTAGCGAACCCTCCCAAAACATTTCGAAATTTTTACAGTTTGTAACTAAGAATTATTCAGTTGACAACTAAGAATTGCTTATCCCATAAATATCAAGAAACTAAAATGAATCCGTAAAAATAAGTTTCTTTAGTGAAAAATGAGATTAGTTTTTTAGCAGAGGCTAAAATTGGGCCAAGAATCGTAGGTCGTTATCAAATAGTAGCCTCATATCCTCAATTCCGTATTTCAACATGGCTATTCGCTCTACACCCATCCCAAAAGCAAAGCCGGTCACTTCCTTTGGATCATAGCCCCCCGCCTGTAAAACACGGGGATGAACCATTCCCGAGCCTAGGATCTCTATCCAGCCTGTTCCTTTACAAAGTCTACAACCGCTGCCTCCACAAAGCATGCAGGATACATCTACTTCGGCACTAGGCTCTGTAAAGGGGAAAAAACTAGGCCTTAAGCGTATTTCTCTTGCTTCTCCAAACATCTGTCTGGAAAAATATAATAGTATTCCTTTAAGATCGGACATTCTTACCCCTTTATCCACCAACAGTCCTTCGACTTGGTGAAACATCGGAGAATGGGTAGCATCATCATCATGGCGGAAAACTTTGCCTGGAGCGATGATCTTTACAGGAAGCTCTGATTTCATCTTCTCCATGGTTCGGATCTGAACGGGAGAAGTCTGAGTCCTAAGAAGTATATCTTCCGTAATAAAGAAAGTATCTTGCATATCCCTGGCAGGATGATCTTTGGGCAGATTTAGGGCTTCAAAGTTATAATAGTCGGTCTCGATTTCCGGCCCTTCCACGATTGCAAAACCCATGCCGAGAAAAATATCTTCGATTTCTTCAATAACTTTAGTTAAGGGGTGGTGGTGTCCTTCAGGCAGCTGATAACCAGGCAGGCTAATATCAATTCGTTCTTCCTCAAGCCTCTTAACTAGGGCCCTTTCTTCTAGCTCCTTTGCTTTTACTTCCAAAACTTCTTCCAGATTTTTGCGAACTTCATTAATGATCTGTCCGATCTGAGGTCGTTCTTCAGGGCTTAAGCTTCCCATTTGTTTTAGAAGGGAAGTAAGCGAACCTTTTTTACCTATCACTTTTACTTTTAGATCCTGAAGTTTCTCCTTAGTCTTAATGATTTCTAATTGTTTTAACGTTTCTTCCCTAATCTTTTGAATTTTTTCCTTCATGCTATCTCGTCCTTTCGATTCTTTGGTAAAATTTATGTGCATAAAATTAAATTTAAATAATAGCCATAATGCCCATTTTTAAACCGGAATGCCGTAATATAGTAAGCTTAGTGTGGTGGCTTTTTAGTTGGAGGCTTCGCCCTTTATTAATGGAGTTTCTTACTTTAGAAAAATAACATACTACCATGTTTAAACCGGAATGCCGTAATATAGTAAGCTTAGTGTGGCGGCTTTTTAGTTGGAGGCTTCGCCCTTTATTAAGGAGTTTCTTACTTTAGAAAAATAACATACTACCGTGTTTAAACCGGAATGCCGTAATATAGTAAGCTTAGTGTGGCGGCTTTTTAGTTGGAGGCTTCGCCCTTTATTAAGGAGTTTCTTACTTTAGAAAAATAACATACTACCGTGTTTAAACCGGAATGCCGTAATATAGTAAGCTTAGTGTGGCGGCTTTTTAGTTG
>CALBJS010000075.1 GCA_937892995.1 uncultured Peptococcaceae bacterium
GGACTTTCACCGACTAGTTTACGCCCATGCTGGGCGCACAATATAATAAACTTCATCGTTTGATGAAGCTTTTTTATTAATTATGGTGGAGATGAGGGGGATCGAACCCCTGACCTCTTGCATGCGAAGCAAGCGCTCTCCCAGCTGAGCTACACCCCCACGTTTTGGAAAAAAGAAGGCTTTTTTTAGTTTTGCAGGGGGATGCTTTAAACACCACTCGCTCTCCCAACTGAGCTATTCGCCCATATTTTATATTATACATCAGAAAAGTTTTTTCGCTAGATAATTCTGCAACTTTTTCTTTCTTCCAACATCTCCGGCAAAATCTTTTTCTTTCATACTGCTAATACTGCATTTCTTGGTCATTCACTACAAGGCAATCTGCTTATCTCGTTACCAATTTCCAAACTAAGGTTGTAGTAAAGAAAACGGCTAGAATGAGTACAATCGTCGCTCCCGTGGCCGTTCCCCAAAAATAGGACAGGATCAGTCCTGCCAAGCCGGAAATAATCGCTATAACGACAGAGTAAACATGGTATTGTTTGATGTTTCCCGCGATATTGCGGGAAGCGGCAGCGGGTAACACCAGAAGTGAACTTATAATTAATATTCCTACCCATTGGATGGATAGGGTCACAATGACGGCAATAATAATAGCAAAGAGGAATTCATAAAAACGGACATTTACTCCCCTGCTTCGGGCTAAAGATTGATTAACACTTGCCAGCAGTAGTTTATTGAAACAAACTATCCACAAGATTATTACCACTATCAAAACCAGCCCGAGGGCAAGTAAGTCGGCAGGTTTGATACTCAATAAATCCCCGATAAGATAAACCGTGTATTTATTAAATCCGCCGTTACGTGAAAGAACGACGATACCCAGGGCTACTGCTGTCGAGGAGAACACCCCTATTACGGTATCAGTAGAGGCAGTGTTGGCATTTTTAACAATAATCACAGCTATGGCGAAAACTATCGAGAATAATAGCAAAGACCATAAAGGGCTTTTCATACCTAAGATTACTCCGATGGCAATACCCGTGAATGCTGAATGTCCTAATGAATCAGAGAAGAAAGCCATTTGGTTATTAACGATCATCGTTCCGAGGATGGCGAGTACCGGCGTTAGCAGGAGAACAGCCAATAAGGCATTTTTCATAAAGCTATACTGTACCCATTCAAAAGGGAGAAAAAAATCGATCAAGCTATACCAAAAAGCTATCATTGACTTTATCCTCCTTGCTTTTATCTGCTGTTCTTTCCATCCAGCCTTGGCCGAAGGTCTTGATAACTGCCTTATTCTTGAATACCTCTTGGGGAGTACCACAACATTCAACGGTCTGACCATCTAGAAATACTACCCGATCGGCATATTCTACCACCAGATCCAGATCATGAGAAACTAAAATAATCGACAAATCATAGTCTTTTCGTAATTGCGAGACTATTTGATAAAACATTTGCAGCCCATTTTGATCAATGCCCGATACCGGTTCATCCAAAAGCAATAGATTGGGAATAGGATCAAGGGCCAAGGCTAGTAAAACCCTCTGCAGTTCTCCTCCCGATAAAGTTCCTAACCGTCTATCTATGAGATGTTCAGCCTGTACCCGTCTCAAGCTCCCCTTGATTTGCCTTACTATTCTTTGAGGATAATAAAGCCAAACAGGTACCCTGGTTTGAGTAGCGGCAAATAAATCCAGAACGGTTGTTGGCGAACTAAGATCAAAATCGAGTTTTTGCGGTACATAACCTATTAAAGTCCGACCTATCTTATGATTTTCAGCAATACTGAATTCCAGTCTCCCTGTATGAGAAATTTCACCCAGCATTGCTTTTAAGAGAGTTGTTTTTCCTGCCCCATTCGGCCCTATGATCGCTGTTAAATCTCCACAGTGAATGTGGAGATTTATATCTCGCAGGATTTCTTTGCCATTCCGAGTGACCCCAAGGTTAAGAATATTAGTTTGGCATAAGCCGGAAGAACATTGAGGACATTGACTACCATTATCATTTGCTTTCATTTTAAGGCCTCTTTTAAAACTTGCAGGTTATTATCCATAATCTCGATATAGGCTCCGGCTTCTAGAGGTCCTGTAACTCCCGGATCGAGGGTATATACTTTAGAGCCTGTTTCCTTAGCAATTATCTCTGCTACCTGGTCAGGGTATTGCGGTTCTACAAACAAAGCCTTCACTCTTAAAGCTTTAACTTTCTCGATCGTTTCAGCCAATTCTTTGGCACTAGGCTCAGCACCCGGCTCCCGCTCGATCACGCCGACAATATTTAAGTTAAACTCCTCAGCAAAATACGGAAATGCTTCATGGAAAGTTACGATGTTACGCTTGCTGATTCCTTCCAGTTCCCGCTTCATTTTAGCTCTTTGAACCTCTAATTTTTTTAAATAGTTTTCACTGTTTTGCTTATATCCTTCGGCATTGTCCGGATCCAGAAGAGAGAGTTGTTCTCCGATATTCGCCACCTGGGTTATCGCGTGAGAGATACTGACCCAAACATGAGGATTATCCCCCTCCTCACCTTCCCCGGGAATCAAGGCTATTCCTTTACTGGAATCAATTATCTTCAAATCTGGCATCTGGCTAATCACTTTATCCAAGAAAGATTCCATCCCGGCCCCATTGATAACTAAAATATCTGCCTTCTCCAGATTCTTCATATCTTCAGGGGTTAAGGCATAATCGTGGAGACATCCTGTCAGAGGCTTAGTGATATTGATTACTTCAATATTGGGAATATCTTGGACAATGTTCAAGGTGAAAATATATATGGGATAAAAGGAAGTAACAATAGTTACTTTATTTTGCCCGTTTTTGCTATTGGCAGGATTTTTCGTGATACCGGCATTATCTTCTGTAGAACATCCACTGCTTACTGTGAGCAAGACCGCTAAGATCGTGCAGCTAAGTAATTTAATAAATCTTCGTATCAAAATATGTTCCCTCTTTCTAATTACGTATAACCAGGCAATAGGACACCACCTAAAACATCCTTTGGCTACCTGCTAACTTTTCATAATGTTTATACAGAGAGTGGAACTTGCCGGTATAATTTTTATTCCAAGGTTTCTTCTTTCCACAGAAATGAATTATAGAAGTATTTCTAAAAATATAATCCATATCAATGCTACCCTTGCTTAAAATTTTATAATATCGATAAAATCTGGGATCATAGTTAAATAGTATTTCATCTACTTTTTTAATATTTCTAGAGTAAAGGGCGTTTAGGATATCTTGATCCGGTAGAATAAGTCTACCTTTATTTTTATCTACAAACTCATAGATTTCTTGCTCATCTATTTTTTCTCTATGGCGAGCAAGGTTCATCAAAAGTACGCCCGAGTTAAAATATTCTTCAATATCATATGGTAATAGCCTTAATCTATTAACTTCCTTAACTGAGATTCGGTCGTGAAATGAGGCTGCATAAAGATACTCGGAAATATCAACATCGTACAATTTCCTTATCCCGTTTATCACCATAATATCCGGATCCAGGTATAATATCTTATCTAATTCTATAGGTAAAAATTTAAATGCTAATAATCTGTAATACATTTCTTTAGTATAATGCATCAATATCGGGGCCTCACTAAAGCATTCATCTTCGATGGTAATGATGAATAGCTGGTGGCCATCCTCTTCGACATATCGATCTATATCCAGGAGTTCCTCTTTTTTCAAACTTGAATGCATAAGATAAATCTTAAATCTTTCCTCAGGATTATTAATAAAAAGCGATTTGAGCATCACTTTAAGAGGTTTAATATAATTTGAATTTAAGGTTACAAGTATATTCATCTGTCTATTTGTTCTCCAATCAACATATTTTTTGAATCCTGATCTTCCTAACCATCAAATCAGAACGGTGCTTTTCTTAGTCTATAATCAGTTATCTTGGTGTTCAAATCTTACTAAGTATTTTGCTATAATATTTATTTTACCCTTCTGCTGAAAATAACCTAAGATTGCAAATATCAAGGCCCCCAGAGTATCTAAAATAATATCTATCATAGTATCGTCCAAACTGCCTCTCTGCATAAAAAACCCAAAGAAGTTATCCATAAGATATTCGAAAATTTCCCATACAGCTCCCATTGAGACAGCAAAACAGAAGGAGAAAAAGGCAACAAAAATAGGGCTTAGCTTTATATACATTTTAGTACTGCTATTTAAATAACTAACAATCAAAAATCCTACATTACCTAGAATAAGTCCCGAAAAACTATGGAGCATTTTGTCCCACCACCAAACCCTATCATAGAATTGGTGTAGTTCTCCAAGGAAAATCGCCCCATAAATAAATAGAATTAGTACTATTTCAAATTCACTAGGGATATCCAATCTGAATCGTTTTTCTATAATAGATGGCAATAACATAGCAGTTAGCGTAAGGATTGATAATCCTAAATACGTCCAATTCTTTTCTACAATTGCTATCAAGATGGCTAGTAAGATCGATAAACGAATAAAAATAAAAATCCAAAGCTTAATCCTATCAATATTTTTCATCTGTTCCTTCTCCTATAACCTTATATATCATACCATATATTCATTATTCCGATTTTAATTATTTCTTAAATCAGTACTTTTTTCTAACCAAATAGCCATCCGGGTCAATACCGGATGGCTATTATTATAACTATTTTAAATTATTCTTACAACGTGTTTCCTAAAGCTTCTTAGATAACCCTCGAGCTTCGGTTACGATATTTGGTATGCAAAAGTTTATGGGATAATTTCCCTAATGGTTCTTGCAAAAAATCCTTATATAGCTCTTGAATCGCCGGATTTTCATGGGATTTTCGAACGGGCATACCTTCATCGACCCTGTAG
>CALBJS010000076.1 GCA_937892995.1 uncultured Peptococcaceae bacterium
GATTCTTTGTCATCTCTTGGTCCGGGGGCCCAGGGAATTCCGGAACTGCGAGAAGAAATATGTGCTTATTATAAGAAACGCTTCCGTTTGGATTATTCCCTTAATCAAGTAGTGGTGGGGTGTGGTGCTAAGCCTTGTATTTATGAGGCTTTGGCATCTATTATCGATCCCGGAGATGAAGTAATCGTCTTAGCACCTACTTGGGTTAGCTATCTTGAACAAATTCAACTATTAGAGGGAAAGGTAGTTGTAGTAGATACTCAGGATAAGGGTTTTGTTCCAGCTCTGGAAGAGATTGAGGCTCTAATCACGGAAAGAACGGTAGCTATACTTCTTAATTCACCATCTAACCCAACTGGTGTAATGTTAGATCCTGATACGATTAAAGGTATTGGCGAGATCACTATGAAACATGATCTTTGGCTTCTCTGGGATGAGATCTATGAGCGGCTGGTCTACGGTGAGGCTAAGCATTATAATGCCATACAGGTCTTACCTGAGCTAATTTCGAGAACGATCATATTTAACGGGGTAAGTAAGGGCTATGCAATGACCGGGTGGCGGATTGGCTATGTTATTGCACCTAAGGAATTGGCTGCCAAGATTAATGCCTTTCAAGGACATCTGACATCCAACCCTTCTTCTATTGCCCAATGGGCTGCAGTAGGGGTCATGAGAAATAGCGAAGAAGATGTCGCAAGAATGAGGGAAATCTTTCATCAAAGAAGAGACTTGATCTGCGATCTCCTTAATGAGATGCCCCATATTACTTTTCCTAAACCCGATGGGGCCTTTTATGTTTTTGTCAACATTCAGGAGTGTATTGGTAAAAGTTTTGAAGGTAGGCTAATAGAGGATGATCTTTCTTTTTGTAGTGCTTTATTAGATGCTGAACTCGTTGCGGTTGTTCCTGGAAGTGCCTTCCTAGCCCCAGGGTATCTTAGAGTATCGTATGCGAGTTCTTCTCAAGTTATTGAAGAGGGGATGAAAAGGCTAAAACGTTTTCTGGAAAAAATCAAATAAAACTCTACTCCCCTGTATTAATTAAAATAAAAATAGTTAAATAAAAAAAGTAGAACATAATAACAGAAGAGTAGAAATATTTTATAAATTTCGTAAGTTTTGTTAAGAGGCGGGGGAAAAGCTTGAGAAAAATAAGGAAATATAGTAAAATTGTTATTTACTTACCACTTTATTGATCTTGCAGCATGTCGGTATACCCGAAAGAATTTGGCCGATGAAGATTATTGCTTGGGTTGAAAACCTAAGCAAAGAGAAAAATTTTATATGAGGAATGAGGAGGTCTTATATTGTTCAAACTACACGGCGTATATGCCCCGATTGCTACCCCTTTTCAAAATAATGAAATAGCTTATGGCAAACTTGCAGAAAATCTGGACTTCTGGCTTAGCACTAAACTAGAAGGGCTTGTAGTTATGGGTTCTAATGGTGAATTCGTGGTTTTAAGCCCAGCCGAAAAAAGAAAGTTAATCAGTGCAGTCTGTGAGTTAGCTCAAGGGAAAAAACCTGTGATAGTAGGTACCGGTAGTGAATCAACTAAGGAAACTATCGAACTTAATGAATACGCTGCTAAGGCAGGTGCTTCGGCGGTCTTGATCATCAGCCCTAATTATTACAAAAGAGCAATGACTGAGGCGATAACTAAAAACTTTTATCTTGAAGTAGCCGATGCCAGTCCGATTCCTGTTATTATCTATAATATGCCTGGAAATACTGGAATCAATCTTTCTGCTAAGCTTGTTTGTGAATTAGCCAAGCACCCTAATATCATCGGTATTAAAGAAACAAGTGGTAATATCGTACAGATCTCCGAGATCGTTAAGAATACATCCTCTTTAGATTTTGACGTTTTCGCGGGATCAGCGAGTTTCCTTTATCCTAGTTTGGCAATGGGAGCCAAAGGAGGAACTCTCGCCCTGGCAAATATCCTACCTAATGAGTGTGCTGAAATGGTAGAGTTAGTGGAAGCAGGCAGACATAAGGAAGCCAAGGAACTTCAATTTAGGTTCTTGGATATTAATAATGCGGTAACAGTACGTTGGGGAGTAGCAGCTTTAAAGGCAGCCCTCGAACTTCAAGGACTATATGGAGGCGAGCCTCGCAAACCGTTATTGCCTCTAGGAGAACAAGAAAGAAAAGAGCTTGCTGATATTTTAGCAAAGGCTAAAAATCAGGACTAGGGTTAGGATTCGAAAATATTAAGTATGATGATCCTGCATGAAAAATGCTATTTATCCTTAGAAATATATTTGCAAGGCCAAACCAGGTAGACACTCTGCCTGGTAATCGTTTTTTAGGCGTATAATACAGTATAATCAAGCTATTTGTTTGTTCAAAACTAGCAGATAAGGTATAATTAATCTAATGAAGCCTTTCCTTGCAAGGGGAACAAGCTTTTTTAGTTTGAGCAAAATAATGTTCATAAGAAACTTAGGGAGGAAATTAGATGATTTTAACAGTAAAAAATATATTTTGCGTAGGCCGTAATTATTTCGAACACGCTTTGGAAATGAAAAATACAGTTCCGGAATCACCATTATTATTTGCCAAATCTACTCACGCCCTAGCGGAGGCCAATGGTCAAGAGATACTTCTTCCAAGTGATCAAGGGCAAATACAATATGAGGTAGAATTTGTTACCCATATCGGTAGAAAATATGAACCTGGAATCAAAGTAGATGACCTTGTAGATTATATGGCTCTTGGCATTGATTTTACTTTACGTGATGTGCAGAATGGGCTGAAGAAAAAGGGTTATCCCTGGGAATTAGCTAAAGGATTTATTAATTCGGCTGTGATAACTCCCTGGCAACCTTTTATAGGGCTAAAAGCTTCTATAGAGAGGGACTTTTCCTTAGAGAAGAATGGAATAGAGGTTCAGCGGGGGAATATAAAAAATATGATCTTTGATTTGCCGACCATATTCGAACATATTGCTAAGCACCTCGGGCTTGATGAAGGGGATATCGTCTTTACAGGCACTCCAGCTGGGGTCGGTCCGGTCTCGGACGGGGATCATTTGGTTTATAAATGGGGAGAAAAACAGGTGGGTAGTTGCGTTATTAAGCTCTCAAAAAAATAGTTACAGAAGAATCATTCGTTCTTGATCACAATGAGGTAAGGTAAAACTTCTAGTTTCTAGGTTCCAGTTAAAGATAAGGTAGGTCAAGAAAGAGCGGGCTAATGGGAAAACCCGTTACTATAATTTCTTACTGAATTTAGAAAGTAGGAAGGTTATTCCAAAAAGTTTTACCGAGAGAATTACTAGCCAAAATTATGTTATAATTACTGTTGTGCTCTTTGAATCCTTTTCCTAATTTGTATATAAGAAGCTTTAGATAGCTTTCATTAAGGAGAAAATATGGGGGTATTGGGATGGTTCGTTTAATCCACAATCAAGTAGCCCTGATAAAGGGAAAAGATATTTATGAGATTGAGGACCAAGATATTATTAAAGATTTAAAGGGTAAGCGTGTTAGGTCTGAAGTATTAGCCTGTAATGATTATGGGACTGACTTTCCAAGAACGGGGAAAAACACAATAACTTCTAAGATACTTATTAACCATAACACAGCTCAAGACTCGGAAAATCTTAAGATTCGTTTTGATACTTTGACTTCACATGATATTACTTATGTCGGGATAGTTCAGACCGCTCGGGCCAGTGGTTTAACCAAATTTCCGATTCCTTATGTTCTTACTAATTGTCATAATAGTCTTTGTGCGGTAGGGGGTACCATCAACGAAGATGACCATGTCTTTGGGCTTTCGGCAGCTCAAAAATATGGCGGAATATTTGTTCCGGCTCACCAGGCGGTAATCCATCAGTACATGAGAGAGATGATGACCCGTTGTGGGGATATGATCATGGGCTCAGACAGCCATACCCGCTATGGGGCCTTGGGAAGTATGGGTGTAGGAGAAGGTGGACCGGAGTTAGTTAAACAACTATTGAACAAAACCTATGATTTAAAATATCCGGAAGTCGTGGCGGTATACCTCTCAGGTCAACCCCGCCCAGGAGTAGGACCACAGGATGTAGCACTCGCTATCATAGGTGCAGTGTTTAAAAGTGGATTTGCGACTAATAAGGTCTTAGAATTCGTAGGTCCCGGCATAGCTAACCTATCTGTGGATTATAGAAATGGGATCGATGTTATGACCACGGAGACTACTTGTTTGAGCTCGATCTGGGTGACCGATGAGAAAGTCAGGGAATACTTTGAAATCCATGGTAGGCCAGAAGCTTATGCCCAATTGGAGCCGGAAGAGGTTGCTTGTTACGACGGGGCAGTAATTGTCGAGCTGGACAAGATCGAGCCGATGATAGCTTTACCTTTCCATCCCAGTAATGCTTACCCCATTTCGGAAGTGAATAAGAATCCTTACGATATTCTTAAGATTGCTGAAGAGGATGGCAAAAAACAACTTAACAATCCCGCTCTTGATTTTTCCCTAACGGACCGGATTATTAATGGCAGATTAAAGATTGATCAGGCCATTATCGCAGGATGTGCAGGGGGTACTTTTGAAAATCTGCTGGAAACTGCTGCTATAGTCGAGAAGAAATCTATCGGCAATGAGGAGTTATCTTTAAGTGTTTATCCTGCCAGCCAACCTATTTACCTTGAACTTGTTAGGAATGGAGCGGCGGCTAAACTAATGTCCAGTGGCACCGTCTTAAAAACTGCATTTTGTGGCCCGTGTTTTGGAGCTGGGGATGTACCGGCTAATGGCAGTGTAAGCATCAGGCATACCACCCGTAACTTCCCTAATAGGGAAGGATCAAAACCCGGAGATGGTCAGATTTCTTCTGTCGCTTTGATGGATGCAAGGTCTATCGCGGCTACAGTGGTTAACGGCGGCTATCTGACTCCTGCTACCGAGATCGATTATAAG
>CALBJS010000077.1 GCA_937892995.1 uncultured Peptococcaceae bacterium
CAGATTAATCTCTCTTTCCCAAGGCCAACATGCTGAAACAAATTTTTAAGAGCAACCGGTCAGGACGGAATATCTGTGCCGTCTTGCTAAGATGTTCAAAGCTAAGCTTTGAAGGGGTTGTTAAATTCCTTCAGAAGAAATTCCTCTTAAATACTCCTGTCCCCTTTGCATATAGCGTTCTGAAATGGCATGGATTGACTCTATCTCTTCCTTGGTTGGCGGGGGAACCGAGAATAAGGGAATTTGGTGGAAAAATCTTTCTCTCCGGAATGAGTGATCCGGCACCTACTAAGCAATTTTCACCTATTTCGGAATCGTTTAAGATAATAGTCCCCATACCTATCAGACTTCCTTTCCGAATTGTGCAGCCATGAAGAACACAGGAATGTCCAACAGACACATCATCTTCGATGATGGTAGGCTGACTAGGATTAACATGGATAACACTCAGATCTTGGATGTTAGTTCTTTGACCTATAGTGATTGCCTCAATATCTCCCCGAAGCACACAATTAAACCAAATACTGGAGAACTCGCTGATACTTACTTTTCCGATTATCTTTGAGCCTTCCGCTAGGTAAACATTTTTGCCGATAACAGGTAAGTTTCCTTGGTGTTGGATAATCATTTCAGGAACTCCTTTGCTTAAGTAATGATTAGACTAGCTAAAAATAAACAGGTATTATTTATATCCTTAACAGGAACTATTATAAGAGTTAAGTACTTCTTTTGTCCATAAAGAGAGAAAATAGGGGGTCGGAGCATGAATTATAGAACATTGGGGAAAACAGGAGAAAAAGTATCTGTACTGGGCTTTGGATGTATGCGTTTACCTGTAATAGATGGAAATATGAAAGATATTAATGTTCCGGATGCTATTCAAATGATCCGCCACGCTGTGGATCAAGGAGTCAATTATATAGATACGGCTTATACTTACCACGAGGGACATTGCGAAGGAGTTGTAGCTAAGGCTTTAAAGGATGGCTATCGGGAAAAAGTATTCATTGCCACTAAACTTCCTGTCTGGAATGTTAATAAACACGAAGATATGGCAAAACTTTTAGATGAGCAGCTTAATAACCTGGAAATTAATTGTCTGGATTTTTACTTAGTGCACTCTCTTAATCGAAAGTATTGGACTAAGTTGAAAGATTTGGGTCTTTTAGATTTCCTACGGATGGCGAAAGAGAAGAGAAAAGTAAAACATTTAGGTTTTTCATTTCACGATGAATTTGATGTTTTCAAAGAAATAATAGATAGTTTTCCCTGGACCTTTTGTCAAATACAGTATAATTATTTAGATGAAAGCTTCCAGGCAGGCCGAAAAGGTCTGGAATATGCTGCTAAGCAAGGTCTGGGTATAGTAATTATGGAGCCTTTGCGTGGGGGTGTCTTAGCTAATGGACTGGCAGACGGTGCTAAGCAAGTAATTGAAGAATCTTCTATTAAGATGAAGCCGGCCGAATTGGCTTTAAGATGGATCTGGGATCACCCTGAGGTCGGGGTAGTGTTAAGCGGGATGACGGAAATGGATCAGGTAATAGCCAATACTCAGTATGCTGCCTATAGCGATAAACCATTAGGTACTGAAGAAAAAAAAGTTATTGATTCTATCCAAAGAATTTATCAAGAAAAAAGGCTAATCAACTGCACAGCTTGCAAATACTGCATGCCTTGTCCTTCGGGTGTAGATATTTCCCAGTGTTTTGAGTATTATAACAGAGCTTATATGCTGGATAATGTTAAGGCGGCCCGATTCTGGTATAATAGGATTTCTAAAGCTTCTAATTGTACCCAGTGTGGCCACTGTGAGACCCACTGTCCACAAAACATAGCGATTATAGAAAAGCTAAAAGACGTTAAGGAATTATTTGAGACTAAAGATGAAGTTCAGGGTCCCGCATCAAGTAGTAAACGTCACTAAATAATTCTATTGTGATTATCCATTCAATATCAATTATTCAACCACTTCAAGTCTTTATTTGCTTCCTTAAAGTTTCTTAAGCACGCTAATCTAAAGATAAAAAGGTATTCAGATTATATATGATTCCGTTTTACGCAAATTCCGCTTAACGTGCTCTCTCTGCAATATTGCTTATCGGCTTTTTGCAGCGGAATCATTATATATGATAATGAAAAAATGTTTAATTAGTCCTATAGTTAGGTTATATTTAGAGTTAGGATAATATTTTACTTCTGAATATCTTGAAGGAGATCGGAAGAGCGTCGTGTAGGGAAAGAGTGTAGATCTCGG
>CALBJS010000078.1 GCA_937892995.1 uncultured Peptococcaceae bacterium
CATAGCTCAAAATATTGAGGATATCGCCCACAGCTATCAAGAGGCTCAAGATGCTATTGCTTTTGGAAAGATGGTCCAAAAACAAGACACTCTTATGGCCTATGCTGACTTAGGAATATTCCGCCTTTTATGCAAGTTTACAGAAAGAGCATCTTTGAAAGAATATATCCCTGAATCCTTAATAAAAATTCTCCAACATGATAAAGAGAAACATTCCTCATTATTAAAAACCCTGGAAATTTACTTGGAATGCAATAATAATGCCACTAAAGCGGCTAATAAGTTATATATTCATTATAAGACTATTCTTTACAGACTAGATAGAATTCAAGAAATTAGCGGAGTTAATTTAGAAGATAAAGAAGATAGATTACAAATAGAAATGGGACTTAAAATATTACATTTGCTTGGGGAAATTGATTAGCTTACGCTAAAATAAAATCTCAAAATATCTAGATATTTTGAGATCTATTTAGAAATTTGAGGTTAACCTTTAATCTTAAGATATTTAAGGGATTTTTGCTCAATTGACAGAAAATTAACTGAATGAGATAATGTGACTGACATTCATTCATATTATCTCACCTTATTAGAGAGAGTGCGACAATGACCAAACTTGTTTCGGAAAAGTATTGTCTTCTTTTGGATGCGGCTAAAGAAATTATTGCCGTAAAAGGACTAGAAAAGACTACTATCTCAGATATTGTTAAAAAGGCCGGGGTAGCCCAAGGAACCTTTTATTTGTATTTTTCCTCTAAAAATGCGGTTGTACCGGCTATTGCTGAGGAATATCTGGAAAACCTTTTTGCTAGGATTAAAGAACAGGCTAAAGGAACCCCTGCTTTTTTTGATTTACTACGGGTATTGATTGGTGAGACTTTTAAGGCTACTAAACAATCTCAAGATGTTTTGGAGCTCTGCTATTCGGGCTTTGCCATAACTAGAGCCTTCGAGCAATGGGAAATAATTTACCAACCCTATTACGCGTGGTTGGAACAACAATTAAACAAAGCAAAAGAAGCAGGAGAGGTCAGGTTATTACTCAACACCGGACAAACTGTACGTATGATAATCAACCTCATCGAAGGTGCTGCGGAACGATTGTATCTATTTCAAGAAAAAGATATCTCCGTTCAGGCTATGAAAGATGAATTATTTATCTTTATTAAGAATGCTATTTATGGCGACGATATTTATCCTTAATTAGAGATTCATTATTTAATAGCTTTCTAGTAAATTTTTAGAAAGATATTTTTTTATTCAATTTTATGACTGACAGTCATTCATCATATAAGGTTGAGGTGACATTAATGGCTTGGTTATTAGTTTTTACTGGAGGAATAATCGAGGTAATATGGGCTTCGTGCCTGAAATATGCGGATTCTTTTTCTGAATGGGCAATTATTGCTGCGTTGATTGCTGTTAGTTTTATAATGTTAATTCGGGCTTATAAAACTATTCCGGTGGCACCGGCATATTCCGTATTTGTAGGGATTGGTACGTTAGGCACCTATATTACCGGGATATTTCTGGGGGAACCCTATTCTTTGGAACAGATTTCCTTCCTGATCTTGCTCCTTATTGGGATTATCGGATTACAGATGACCACTAAGAGTGAGGAAGAGAAATCCCCTAAGGGAGAGGAGGGGAAATCCTGATGGCTTGGTTATATTTGGCTCTGGCAGGAATTGAAGAAGTAATCAGCGTCATTGCCATGAAATACATTGATGGTTTTAAAAGAAAATGGCCCCTTATTGTTATGACCATCGGATTCGGATTCTCTTTTTACTTCCTATCTCATGCGATGCGAATTCTTCCGTCGGGAGTTGCCTACGCTTTCTGGATGGCTGTAGGTTCTATCGGCATCAGTTTAGTCGGTGTTTTTTGGTTCAAGGAGAAACTAAGTGTTTGGCAATGGATATTCTTAAGTTTTATTCTGATTGGGGCGATTGGCTTAAGAATAACATCTTAATTTCCATAATTGTTAACAAGATCTATTAACATACTCATATTTCCTGAAATGTTAAGTAGTTAAAAAAGTCCGGTAAAAATGTCAGAAAAACGACAAATCTAATCTTTACTGATTGCAAGGGGAAAAGGGGTGAGGTTATTGTTCTTAAAGCTAGCTTAGATTTGCTTAGATTTGATGATGATAGTTCCCCCTACTTTCAATGGCTTTAACCAAAAGCCAAAGAAAGGACCAATCCCTCCGCTTTATTCATCGGGATTAAGATCTGTAGGCAAGAATACTATGACTATAAAAGTTATTTAAATAACCTAGCAGTAGGGACAACTATGAAAATAATGACCAATAGATTTAAAGTGCCTAGAAGTTTGCTGGGTTATATTGTTAATAGCACAGCAGCACCGGTATGCGTGCTCATACCCATATCCACTTGGGCTGTATTTTTTTCGAGATACTTGAAATACAAGGATTAACAGTAAATGGTACCGATATGGGAGCATACCTTAAGAGCATTCCTTTTATTTTCTATGGTTGGACAACTTTACTGGTCGTCCTTTTGGTTATACTTGGCATCATCCCGGCTTTGGTACCTATTAAAAAGCATTTGAAACTGGTTGAAGAAAAAGGACAAGTGTTTCCTGACGGTGAGGCCTATGAAAAACTAAACCAAAAAGCTTTGGAACAACAAGACCTGAACGAAGATGTTGACAAGACTAAAGCTAGGCCCTATCACTTCTTATTACCAATGTTAGCAATGATTGTCGTCACTATTGCATCGGGTATCGATGTCTTAAAGGGTGTTATAGTGGCAGTAATTCTAGCCTTTGTTATGAATGTGCCGACAAAGCGAATAACCTTTGCCGAGTTTTGTACTGCTTCGTATGAAGGCATGAATTACAAACGAGCCGGCATCAACCTAGCTTTAGGTACGGATACCTTTCCCCCGGACATTTTCCAAAATATCCGGACAGCCACTATGCTCTCGCGGTTAGTAGAAAAAGGTGATATCGAAGATGCCAGGTTTGCGGATATATATCGGGCCGCTACCCTGGGAGGGGCAAAATTTTTGGGCAGGGATGATTTGGGAAGACTCGCCCCGGGTGCCAAAGCGGATATAATATTCATAGATCTGGGTGATTTCTCTACCGGTGCTATTGAAGACCCCATTCGCTCTATGTTTTTGTCAGCCTCCGGTAGAGATGTAAAGATGTCGATAATCAATGGTCGAACGGTCATGAAAGATAGAATTATTCCCGGTGTTGATTTAAAGGAATTAAAACTAAAAGGCCAGGAATACTTTAACAAAATGAAAAGCGGCTACCCCCTAAGGGATTATCAAGGATTACCGTTAGAACAATTATTTAGGCCGTCTTTTAAAACTGTTTGATTGAGAATGGAAAGCCCTGAAAAAATCAGGGCTTTTTTGTTGAAGGCAATCTACTACTATATCAATAATTTTGATTAATTTATTGTTTTCTATTGATATCTGCATAGTTCACAATAATCGCATTTGATATTTTCCACATAGCAAAAATTATTAATATCATTCCTGCCGTAGCAAATGATAAAGGCATTCCTATAATTAAGACCGCCAGTCCAAAAACAAACGATCCTGTCGCCATTCCGAAATCACTACAACTTTCCTGAACAGCCAAAGAAGTAGTACGTATATTGATGTTGGCTACATCCACATTCCACGATAACAGTGGAGTCATACCACCTGCGTAACCAAAGCCTATAAACACACTCGCGAGATATAGAACAGGAAGGTATGAAGGAAGAAAGTACAAAGCAACTGACCCCATACCCATCAGAGCCATGCAAGGATATACTATAGCAGATCTTCCCAGTCGGTCTGACAATGTTCCCGTCACCAGATTCGCTACTATACTTCCAACTCCAAAGAGTGTGAAGAATATCCCAGGATTAACATTTGTCTCCTGGCCAATGTAAATAGCCGTAAAAGTAAGAATAAAGCCATAAAGGATTCCTAAAATAAAAGTACTAAGATAAACAGGGGATAACTTTTTATCTTTTATCAGTTTTAACATTTTTTTTGCTGATATTGACTCCGCTATTTCGTGTGCATCCTTTTCCGCTCTGGGTTCTTTAATAAACAAAATAAATATCAAGGCTACTATACCAATTATTGCTCCCAAAATGTTATATGTCCCGTAGCTGTACAAGTCAATCATGTACAGAGCTGACGTAGGGCCTACCATAAGAGCAGTCATGATGACTAAGCGGTATAATCCAATATAAGTGCCCACCCGTTTCCTAGGAGCAAGGGCAGACGTAAGTGATGAGGCACTGGAAAGGTATGCCGCCAGACCAATAGACTGATACATCCTGACAGTAATTACATACCATATATTGTCACTGAACAAAAAAAGAAATGACGCCGAAGCAAAAGCTATCGTACCTATTATCAATGCTATTTTGTTCCCTCTCCGATCAGCCAGCGGTCCAAAATAAAACCTTAGTATTACCGCAGTAATTAAAAACACTGTGCTTTGTAATCCGGAATGGAATTCTGTTCCTCCAAGCTCTGTAAGATAAAGTGGGGTAATAGTCTGAGCATTAAAAAAATCCACAAAAACGAGAAAAGATGCAGCAAATAAGAGTATTAGATTAAGCAAATTTTTGATACGAATGATTTGCAAATTCATCAGGATCCTTTCTGAGTGTCCTAATTCTGTCAATATTCGTTTGATTCTGTTGCAGTTAAGTTTTTTTTCGCAGAGAAACTATAACTTTCCAGATAGCAAACAGGATTAATAACCCTCCGCTTATCCCGTATAACCATGGCATCCCGATAATAGGAATAATAATTCCGGAAAGAAGAGCACCTAAAGCTATTCCAATATCTTCAGTACTATCTTGTAAAGCGAGTGCTGTCGTTCGTCTTTCAAGGGGAGCCCTATCAATTATCCAAGTAATAAGTACTGTCATACACCCCGCATGACCGAACCCGATAATAATACTCCCTATGTACATAATCCAGTGATTGACTGGAAGGAAGTAGAAAGTTGCTAAGCCTGCTCCTGTAATCAACATACACGGAAATGCTACCACCGCTCGTCCCCTGTGATCAGATATGGGCCCTACGATTAAGTTTGAAACTAGGCATCCCACCCCAAATAAAGTAAAGAAAATACCTGGATTAGTATCTGGTACAAACTGTTCAATGAATATAGCCGTAAAAGTCATGATAAGACCAAAAAATAAGGAAATAAAAAAGATACTCTGATAGATGGGTAACAAATTCCTATCCTTAAATAATCTCAACATATTATTACTTGGTAAGGCTTTCCTTCCTGCATCTAAGTTTCTAACTCCCTGTGGTTCTTGCACAAAATACAGAATTACCATCGCTATGATGCCGACAACAATACCTAGGGCATGATACCGGGAATAACTATATCCTTCAATTACCTTAAATGCCAAGGAAGGACCCATCAATAAGGTTGACATTGTTACCAAACGATAAAAGCCTATATATGCCCCCAGCTTCTCCCTAGGAGCTAAGTCAGAAGCCGAGGCACTGGAAAAGAAGGCTGCTAATCCTATGGCTTGATACATCCGCACAAGGAGAATATACACCACGGATTGATTAAGTAAAAACAATAGAGGTGCTGTCATAAAAGCCACTCCGCCGATAATAATAGTAATTTTATTACCTTTCCTATCGGCCAGGGGTCCAAAATAGAATCTTAGAATAACTGCCGTTAAAAAAAAGAGTGTATTCTGTAAGCCGGAAAAAAACTCAGTCCCTCCAACATCTAGAATATAGAGCGGAGTAATACTCTGAGCAAGGTTAAAGTTTAGGAAGATAAAAAAAGCAGCGACATAAAAAAAATAAAGACTACGTCTATTCCCTGACACGTTTTATCCGTTTCCTTTCTCTTCTTACGCCTTTTTTCATTTATTATCTAAATAGCTACTTTGAGCCCCGCCTTAGAAATTTAAAAGAACGACAAAAGTTTAGTCTAGAACTGACCAAGGATAAAACAAAGATGATTCCCTGCGTAAAAGAAACTTCTTTACTTTCAATAGTGGAATCATCTTTATTTTATCTTCGACACCTCTTTCCCACTGGACCTATTAATAGTATCCTCCGTCTTTTCGGTTTGCTTCGATGTCAAATCTGGTCTCGTCAAAGTAAATCTTGGTATTGCCCCACTGTTTTTTGGACGGATAAGCAAAGTTCTCAAGACCTGCACGCTTTACAGTCTCCTTGACTTCTTCTTCTACCTGGAGCATGATTTCTTTTTCGTTTACATTCTTTGCCTTGCCCTCTTCAAGGAGAATCTCGCCGTTGACGATAACTGTATCTACATCTGCATGAGAAGCATTACTGATCAGGGTATCCATGATGTTGAATCTTGGCATCAAATGAGGCTTCATCAGATCGACGGTAATGATATCCGCTTTCTTGTCAACTTCCAGAGAACCGATTTCATTATCCAGACCGATGCACTTGGCCGCATCAATAGTAGCCATCTCCAGAATCTTCTCGGACGGTAGATAATAATCATCCTTAGAGACAACTCTGTGAACCATCTGGGCTTTATTCATTGCAGCGAACATATCAAAGCTTGAAGACAGCATCGAACCGTCTGTAGCAACCGCAACGGTCGCACCTAGTTCAAGCAACTCCACTACGGGAGTTCTATCTTTGAGTTGATCCATGCTGGGTGCAAAGCTTACATTGGTACCCGTCTTGGCTAGGATAATAACTTCGTCGATTGATAGACCTGTGCAGTGCTGGAGATGAACATCAGGACCCAGCAAAGCATTCTCCTTGTCCTGAATTGCAAGGTGGATCATGCCGCCAAAAGCATCGGTATGAATTCTTGTCTTGTATTTTTTGGCAATCCGTCTCATTTCTTTGGCCTGTCTCAGGTCATGCTCGGTGAGCTTTACGCATCTGTCGGCTGGAGAGGGATTAGAGGGATCGACCGATGTAATGACCCCAAATGGTGCGACATAGGCCTTTGTTTTACCGCCGTTTGAATTATGCAGCTGCTCAATAATGGTTTCTAGGCTGTGGAGCACCTGCTCAAAGTTTACTTCACTTACAACCCGTTTGCCGTCAACGATCCTGCCGAATCTATGAGGCCACGGCAAACTGCAGGGACCTGTGCAAACGATTTCTTTGATACCAACCTCGGCATAGCCTTTGGCGTTATTTATGGCAAAGATAGGATTATCACATCTCGGTTGGGAACCAAGAACACATACCCCTGTTGTAACTCCGGAATGCAGTCTATCAAGGGCAGACAATCTTGCTTCATAGTACCAGAATTCATCTGTAAGATAGTTCTTATAGGTATGAGTCATAACAAGCATCCAGTAGCTGGTATCTTTGATGATGGATTTGAAAGCGGCATGCCCGCCATGACCATGGGCATCAACAAAGCCGGGCATAATCACATGATCTGTACAATCCACGACCTTTTTCGCTGGGTACTTGGCTCTCAAATCTTCCGAAGCACCGACACATACGATCTTATCCTCGTCAACAGCCACAGCACCGTTTTCAATAATACGGCGTTCTTTATCCATAGTAATTACGGTTCCGTTAAGCAGTAATAAATCTATCATTGCGTTTTCTTTCCCCTTTTTATTTACTATTTCTGCCTTACAGGTATTATTACGCCCTGTTTCATACTATATGTTTTACTGCTAGGAGATACAGGAATCCAGCTAGTAAAGTAGCCGGATTCCTGTAAATAAATTGTATTCTAAATAACTAAATAATTATTCAAAATACGCGTAACGTACAAAGTGGCTTTCAGCCAGTGAAGGTTTAAATCCTTTGACATTAGCTCTTGTTCCTACTATCTGATTCAAGTTGGCATAGGTGATCATAGGAACATCTTTTCTCAGTAATTTCTGGGCATCTTTGATCAGCTTCTCTCTCTCAGGACCGTTAGGAGTAGCTCTGCTCTTGGTAAGTAATCCATTATATTCTGAGCTATTATAATGAACACTATTAGATGCGGGTATCATGCTGCCGTGTAGGGGACCAAACAGGTTATTATCCGGCTCGGTAAAACCTACAGCACCCCAAGCACTGATAAAGAACTCATAATCACCGCTTTCAAGGCCCAAAAAGAATGTACCAAACTCTAGAACTTTGATTTCCAGATTAATGCCAACTTCTTTAAGCATGCTCTGAATAACAGTAGCCGCATCCATCATAGTCTGGTCTTCATAGATAGTCATTGTGAAAGTAGTACCCTCAGAAATCCCAGCCTTCTTCAAAAGATTCTTGGCTTCTTCGGGGTTATATCTGGGTTTAGTATCACTGTCATCAAAATACATACAAATCGGAGTTACAGGAGTGGGGGTATAATCGGCAATACCTCGGAAGACAGTTTTTATTATTGCTTCTTCATCCAAGGCTAAATCAATCGCCATTCTGAAATCGGGATTATTGAAAGGTGCCTTGTCGTTAACCATTCCGATATAATTAAACAATGTTGAGGTATTTCTTTCAATCTTGGTATCTGGATTTTGTTCTAGCCGGGCTACATCATTAGCCGGGATAGCATAGGCAATATCAATACTGCCTGATTCCAGCTCAATAACTCTGCTGTTGGACTCTACAATAGTTCTAATGACCAAATTCTCATAGGCTGGTTTTTCGCCCCAATAATCCTCGTTTCGCACGTAAACACACCTATCGTTCTTTTTCCACTCAACAAATTTAAAGGGGCCTGTGCCTACTGGATTCCTGGCTGCTTTTTCAGGATCCGCAGCGAACTCTTTCTCACTTACGATGGAAGCTCCGATGTAGGGAAGATAACCGAGTAAAGGAAAGGGCTCATGGGTGGCAATAATAATCGTATAGTCGTCAACTACTTTGCAGTTGGCCGCATCAATAGCACCCATAACATATTGAACCTTAACACCATCGGGGCTGGTTGCTCTTTTAAAACTGAAGAGAACGTCGCTGGCCTTCATCTCTTCACCATTATGGAACTTAACACCTTTTCTTAAGTTAAACTTCCAGTTCTTTGCATCGATCTGTTCCCAGCTTTCAGCCAGCATAGGAGCAATTTTGCTGTCTTGGTCATAGACAACCAATGTTTCGTACACCGGAGTCTGATTGTTTACGCTGGGGGTATCACCAGCCGCATGAGGATCCATAGTAATCGGATCAAACGGAATAGCGACGGTCAAAGTATCCTTTTTAGAACTTTGATCCCCACTGTTTGCAGGTTCGGACTTACCGCAGCCTGCAAGGAGAGTAGACGCCATAACTGCGACAAGCAGGAGGCTAACTACCTTTTTGAAACTTCCCTTCATAGTAACATCTCCCTTTTTGTTTTTTTATTCTGAGCAATTTAGTTAATTGCACAAAATCTTTATTCGGAAGGTTCATTATTTACGAGGTGGCAGGCCACAAAACGGTTTCCACCAACCTCTCTTAGCTCGGGGGTCTCTTGGTGACACTTCTCTTGGGCATGTATGCATCTGCCTGCAAACCTGCAGCCTTCAGGCGGGTTCACAGGACTAGGAACATCTCCTACTAGGATAGTTCTATTTCTCTCGACGTTTACCTTAGGTATGGGGATTGCCGATAAAAGAGCTTGGGTATAAGGATGAAGAGGATCGGCAAAGATAGCGTTGTAATCACTGAGTTCAACCATCTTACCCAAATACATAACGGCAATCCTGTCACTAATATGCTTAACAACACTTAGGTCATGAGAAATAAACAAAAACGAAAGCTCCAGCTCTTTCTGAAGCCGCTTTAAGAGGTTAATAATTTGAGCTTGAATACAAACGTCCAAGGCAGAAACCGGTTCATCCAAAATAACAAATTCCGGATTGGGAGACAGAGCTCTGGCAATACCGACCCTCTGTCTTCTGCCGCCGTCCAGCTCATGGGGATAGGAATTGATTAATCTTTCAGACAAACCTACAACTTCCATTAGCTTTTTGACTCTGGCATTTGTTTTTACTTTATCTTTTCTGTACTGGTTAGAATTCATCAAAGGTTCCGAAATTAATTCAAAGATTGAAAGCCTTGGATTCAGTGAAGAATAAGGATCCTGGAATACCATCTGGGCCTGTTGTCTGAACTCTTTCATCTCTGGTTTGTTAAATTTAAGAACGTCCTTGTTATGAAACAGTACTTCACCTTCGTCTGCCTCGATCAATCTAATAAGCGTTCTACCTGTAGTCGATTTGCCACAGCCGGATTCGCCTACCAGACCTAAAGTTTCGCCTTTATTAATGTAAAAGCTAAGATCATCCACAGCGTGAAGCATTCCGTTTTTTACTTTAAAATACTTTTTAAGATTTTTAACTTCTAATATCTTTTCTGTATTCATCTTTCCCTCCACCCTACTTATTTTCATAAAGGAAGCAGCAAACGTAATGTTCTTTATCCAAATAGGTGATACCGGGTTTCTCCTTTTCACATCTTTCCATACAATATGGGCATCTCGGATTGAAAGCACATCCGGAAATCACATCTGTAGGCTCGGGGGGAAGTCCATCAATCTCTTCCAGAAATTCTTCATCGGTATCCAACTTAGGAATGGAGTTAAAGAGGCCTTTAGTGTAGGGATGACTGGGGTTAAGATAGAGTTTTTCTTTGGAGGCATACTCAACTACGCTGCCGGCATACATAATCGCAACCTTATCACATATCTCAGCCACAACTCCCAGGTCATGGGTAATCAGAATCATAGATGTTCCAAACTCATCCTTCAAATCTTTCATTAAGCTTAAGACCTGAGCCTGAATGGTAACGTCAAGTGCCGTAGTGGGTTCATCAGCAATAATTAATTTAGGACTGCAGGCCAGCGAGATGGCGATGACCACTCTTTGTTTCATTCCACCGCTAAATTGATGCGGGTAATCATCTGCTCTCTCTTTCTTAATCCCAACTAACTCTAAAAGCTTGCAGGCTTCTGCATATGCTTCCTTCTTATTAATCTTTTTATGAAGCAAAATCATTTCCATGATTTGCTCGCTTATCCTCATAACCGGGTTCAATGAGGTCATAGGATCTTGGAAAATCATAGAGATATCCTTGCCTTGAATTTTCCTCATCTTTCTATCGGAAATCTTCAGAAGATCCTCCCCTTCAAAGAAGATTTTACCCTTTTCGATTTTTCCCGGAGGACAAGGAATCAATCTCATAATAGCCATAGCTGTTGTTGTTTTACCAGCTCCTGTTTCACCTACAAATCCCAAAGTCTCCTTGTCGGAGATTTCCAAGTTTAAATTATTGACTGCATGTACTAACCCTTCTTGAGTTTTATAAGTTACGCACAAATCCATTATCTGAAGCAGCTTATTATTTTCCATTTTTTCATACCTCTCCGCGTTAATTCTTAAGCTTGGGATCTAAGGCATCGCGCAGCCCATCACCCACCAGGTTTAGGGAAAGAGTAGTGAAGAATATTGCTAACCCGGGGAAGTAGGTCATATAGGCCCATCCCCTGATATAATTCCTGCCACCTGATAACATAGCACCCCATTCGGGGGCAGGAGGCTGAATCCCTAGACCGATAAAGCTCAGACCGGCAGCCATAAGAATCGCATCAGCGATACCGAGAGAAATCTGAACAATAAGCGGAGCCATACAGTTCGGTAAAATATGCTTGAAAATGATTCCCGTATCATTTGTCCCCGAAGCAACTGCCGCTTCGATATATTCTTCACCTTTGATAGTCATTGTTGTTGCTCGAACGATACGGGCATATCTTGGAATAGAAGAAATCCCTACCGCGATCATCAGATTAAACAATCCCGGTCCTAATACGGCAACAATTGAAATGGCTAGGAGAAATTGAGGTATGGCCAGCAGTATATCCATAAATCTCATAATAAGATTATCAATCTGCTTTTGGTAAAAGCCCGCAATCGCACCTAAGGTACCGCCAATCACTACGGAGATCGCCACTGCAATAAAACCTACCGATAAGGAAAGTCTGGAACCATAGACCACTCGGCTAAAAATATCTCTTCCGAATTCATCTGTTCCAAACAAGTGCTCGGCACTGGGTTGTTGAAATGTATTATCATAGTCTGTAGTGTCAAAGCCATAGGGAGCGATAAATGGAGCGAAAATAGCTGTTAAAAAGAGAATAAAGAGTATAATTAGGCCGGCCATAGCCAGCTTATTCCTTTTAAAGGATAACAGCACAATAGCAAACTGCCCTCTTGATTTTGTTACTTTGGTTTTAGTATCTTTTTTATTCTTATTCATGATATTTTTCCTTTCAATCCACTTATGACTTCGCAATCTTCGGATCAACTAATGCATAGCAAATATCTGTTATGAGATTTACTATGGTCACACATAGGGACATGAAGAATACACCACCCATAACTACAGGGTAATCTCTCATCTTAATGGATTCAATCATCAGTCTTCCGAGACCGGGTATAGAAAATATCACTTCAAGAAATAGGGCACCGCAGAGTAACATGCCGAACTGCAAACCGATCACAGTAATAACAGGAATCAACGCATTTCTGAAAACATGACTAAGAATTACCCAAACTTCTTTTTGTCCTTTGGCCCTAGCCATCTTGACAAAGTCCATGCGAATAATTTCCAGCATACTGGATCTTGTCATTCTGGCGATCATCGACATACTCTGTATTCCTAGGGCTAAACAGGGCAAAAACATTTGACTGGGGGTATCGAATCCCGATGGAGGAAACCAACCTAACTGTACAGAAAATAGCAAAATCATTAACAAGCCATACCAGAAGATCGGTGCCGATATCCCGATCATGGCAAAAACTGTAACAATAGCATCGATAAGAGAATATTGACGCACCGCTGAAATAATACCCAAAGCAACACCGAATACAACCGCAATAACAATAGCTACAAACGACAATATCAAGGTATTGGGTACAACTTCAAGAATTTCTTGCAGCACAGGCCTCTGAGTAATATAGGATGTTCCCAAATCCTGATGCAATACAAGATCCTTAACAAAGTTAAAGTATTGTACCAAGAATGGACTATTCAATCCTAATTGCTCTCTCATTGCCTCCCTTGCTTCCTCTGTTGACATATTTCCTAGGATCAATGTAGCAGGGTCTCCGGGAGTAAAAAATAACATCATAAAGACAATGAAGGATACAATTGCAATTGTAACAAACAGATAACCAATTCTTTTTACTAAATATTTGGACATTTTTTTCATCCCTTAAATTTTTTTCCTGGCTTTCATAAGCCTCTTTAGCTAAAAGCTGGTAAAATTATCGGCTTGAACTACTTCGCTTTTTAGATCGTGTATTAACCTCTTTTTTAGAATCTTGGCAATTATCTTTAGACCAGCTACCATGTTAATTTTAAATTTGATCCCTAACTAGTATTAATATCTAAATTGCAACCTCCTTTCAGGGCAGAATTAGTGCCTGCGATAATGGCGGGCATGTTCACGCTTTTTTATTAATCTTTGATTATCCGGCTATGGTTGCCGTCCTATTGCCCACGGAGAACTTTTTTGTTTATCCTCGCTATATAAAATTGTCAAGAAGTCAGGAAGTTAGGCAGGCCGAAATCACATTAAGGTATTTTACATTTAATTACTTTTTGGGAGTTAATATTCAGATTGTTTTATCGATTCCCCCTATTTCATTAATTCTCTTTTTTCACATATCTACCTTTAGCAATAAAGTACAATCTGGCGACTTCATTTTATCTATGTTATCTAAATTCCTTCTCAATAACTTCATAGTTTTACTTACCTCAGTCAACTAACAAACCCTCATGATACTAAGTTCATGAGGGTTTGTTCTTTAACCAGCTTTAATTTATTCTTTAGGCAAGGCCTTATCTTATTTTAATTATTTACTAAATCTAAATTACTAAGGTTAATGATTTATAAAAGGATTATCTTACCTGGGCTTGCCTTATCTACAATTTTCCCTTTCTCCCAAACAATTTGTCCTTTAACGATAGTCTGCGTAATAATACCCCTGAATCTTCCACCAACATAGGGGCTATGCCTATGCTTATAGAGAAGGTCTTCTTTTTTCAAGATAAAAGACTTCTGTAAATCGACCAGGGTTAAATCAGCATCGCTGCTCACAGCTATCGTCCCTTTGCGAGGATATAGCCCGAATCTCCGGGCAGGATT
>CALBJS010000079.1 GCA_937892995.1 uncultured Peptococcaceae bacterium
AGTATCTAAAAATGTGGAAAGAACACGGAATAACGGTTATCCCGGTTGTACCTTCTGTTGCTTTAGCCCGAAGGATGGAAAAAGAAGGTGCCGATGCGGTGATAGCCGAAGGAGGAGAATCGGGCGGCCACATTGGAGAGCTTACCACCATGGCTTTGCTTCCCCAGGTGGTAGATGCTGTTGATATTCCGGTCATAGCGGCAGGAGGCATCGGGGATGGCCGGGGGATTGCTGCTGCCTTCATGCTTGGTGCCGGTGGAGTGCAGTTAGGCACTAGATTCTTGGTAGCTAAGGAATGTACTGTTCACCAGAATTATAAAGACAGGATAATTAAAGCCAGAGATATAGATACCGTTGTTTCCGGCAGATCGACAGGTCATCCGGTAAGAGTCTTAAGAAATAAGCTCACCAGGCAATACGAAGAACTTGAAAAAGCCGGTGCCGCATATGAAGAGTTAGAGGCATTGGGAGCGGGTGCCTTAAGGAAAGCTGCTAAGGAAGGGGATATGGATAATGGCTCCATAATGGCCGGCCAGATAGCAGGACTTGTCAAAAAAGAACAGACTTGCCAAGAAATAATTGAAGAAATGTTCACTCAGGTTCAAGAACGCTTTAACATACTTCATCAAAAACTCAGTGACGTGGCTAGACCGTAGGGACATTAATCTAAAATCAAAGAGATTTATAATACTTAGTATTAGGAATAAACTACGGAGGAAAAAATGAGAAAGATTGCTTTTCTCTTCTCAGGTCAGGGTTCGCAATATGTCGGAATGGGTAAGGATCTTTATGATAATAATCCCGCAGCCCGTACGATTTTCGGCTTGGCTGATCGGGAATTAGGCTATCCTTTAAGCGAGCTATGCTTTTCAGGGTCTAAAGAAGAACTGGACAAGACGGAAAATACTCAGCCTGCCATTCTTACCGTAAGTATCGCTGCTTATCAAGCATTGGCGGCTCAGGGAGTCTATCCGGATGTTGTCGCCGGCCTGAGTCTGGGAGAGTATTCAGCCTTAGTCTGCAGTAATGTTCTGGATTTTGAAGAAGCTGTCAAGTTAGTTCGCCAAAGGGGTAGATACATGCAAGAGGCCGTACCCCAGGGCCTGGGCGGAATGGCAGCTATTCTGGGCTTAGAAACTGAAAAGGTTGAAGAAGCTTGTGAAAAATCAGCTCAGAAAGGTGTAGTTCGGGTTGCGAATTATAATTGTCCGGGACAAATTGTGATCTCGGGGGAAAAAACGGCTTTAGAGATAGCCTCGGCTAAGGCTGGTCAATTAGGTGCTAAAAGGGTGATCCCCTTAGATGTCAGTGGTCCTTTCCATACTCCCTTACTTAAGTCGGCGGCGGAAAAACTGACTAGGGAATTATCTCAGATTCAGTTCCACGAATCTAAGTACCCGATTATCTCTAATGTGACTGCAGACTATCTTAAGGACTCTGCTGAAGCCCTTGATCTTCTTCCTAGGCAGGTCATGAGTCCGGTGTTATGGGAGATGACTATTCGGAAAATGCTGAGCTTAGGAGTGGACACTTTTATCGAGCTTGGGCCGGGCAGTACTTTAAGGGGATTCGTAAAGAAGATAGAACGCAAAGCCAAGCTGCTAAATGTAGAAGATATGGAGTCGCTGAATAGGACCAGCGAGTTTTTGAATGGAGGTTATCATGCTTAAAGGGAAAACAGCTTTAGTCACCGGTGCTAGTAGAGGAATCGGCAAAACTACAGCACTTAAACTGGCAGCCGAAGGTGCCAATATTGTAATAAATTATGTCCATAGTCAAGATGAAGCTAATCAGGTAGTCAAAGAGATAGAGGAATTAGGAGTCCGTGCTTTGGCTATCCAAGCTGATGTCAGTGTCTTTAATGAGGCTAAAGAATTGGTGAATATGGGCAAAGCGGAGTTTGGCACCATAGATATCTTAGTTAATAATGCCGGGATAACCCGGGATGGTGTCTTAATGAGAATGTC
>CALBJS010000080.1 GCA_937892995.1 uncultured Peptococcaceae bacterium
ACAATGTGATGAAGTTTATTGCAACTGATACGCATCGTTTAGCTTACAGGGAAATAGTTTTAGCAAATTCTAATCTAGATGCTTTTTCTGTAATTGTACCTAGCCGAACCCTGGATGAAATTGGAAAAATATTTAAACAGGAAGATACTGTTCTTGAAATTAGCATTACGGAAAATCAAATATTATTTAAGGTAGACTCTACAATGCTTATTTCCAGGCTGATAGAAGGACAATTTCCTAATTATCAACAAGTAATTCCTAAAAATTATTCTTCGCGGGTACGCATTTTAACAAAAGATCTGCTAAATTCAGCAGAAAGGGCCTCTTTACTTGCCAGGGATGAATTTAAAACCCGTTCCAATGTAATTAAGTTGAATATATTAGGGAATAATTTAACTATTACTTCAAAGTCAGCTGAAGTTGGTAATATTCACGAAGAAATACCTATTTATTTAGAAGGTGATGCTGCAGAAATTGCGTTTAATGCCAGGTATTTAATCGATGTTTTAAGAATAGTTGACCAGGAAGAAATTTATTTGGATCTTACAGGATCTTTAAGTCCCGGCATCATCCGACCGGCAGAAAGTGAACACGCTTTATTTTTAGTTCTGCCTATTAGAACAAATTAAATTTATTAGAGGGCAAAATGAGTGAAAAACTACAAGTAATTGAAATTAATACTGAAGAAATAAAACTGGATCAGTTTTTAAAATGGGCCGGTATAGTTAATTCCGGGGGGGAAGCCAAAGATTTAATAGCTTCTGGTATAATAGCAGTAAATGGCCAAGTTGAAACTAAAAGAGGAAGAAAATTAAAAAACCAGGATGTTATTTCTATTCAAAATAAACACTTGTTAAAAGTGATTTCTCTACTTAGGGGATAAAATGTTTTTTAAAGCGCTAGAATTACATAATTTTACAAATTATACAGAATTACATTATCAAGTTGAAACTTTTTTAAATTTACTAGTTGGTGATAATGCACAAGGTAAAACAAACCTGCTGGATGCTATTTATTATTTAAGCAGCGGTTCATCTTACCGTTTTAATCAGGATCAGCAATTAATAAAGTGGGGTGCTGATTTTTTTACTATTGAAGCAGTAACCCAAAATAAACTCAATTTAAATAAAACACAGTTTAAATATGCCAACGGAAAAAAAAATATAGTTGTTAACGAAAGAAAATTAACAAAGGCAGCTGATCTTTTGGGTATTTTTACAGTTGTCTATTTTTCTCCTGATGATTTATATATTGTTAAAGGATATCCTAGTTTACGCAGAAAATATTTAGATACAGAAATATGTCAAACCAGTCCAAAGTATTACTATTATCTGCAGCAGTATAAAAAAAATTTATTTCAAAGGAATGTACTTTTAAAAGCTATTAGAGCCCAAAAAAAGAATAAAACCAGTTTAGACATTTGGAATATACAGCTTGCAAAATATGGAGCGTGGCTTATCACAAAAAGGTTGGAAATGCTTAGAAAAATCAAGCCTCTTGCAAGACTGGCTCATCGGAAACTAACAGATGGATTGGAAGAATTAGAAATTATTTATAAACACTCTCTAGCTATAAATAATAATAATCTTAGCTGTAAAGAGCTGGAAGCTATTTTTATCGCTCAACTTGAAAACTGTCTTGATGATGATATAGCTAAAGGTTCTACTTCTAAAGGACCCCATCGAGATGATTTTCAGGTTAATGTCAATAGCTATAATTTAAAAGAATATGGTTCCCAAGGTCAACAGCGCACAGCAGCTCTTAGTTTAAAAATAGCTGAAGTTGAATTTATGTATGGGGAAACTGGGGAATACCCGGTATTTTTACTGGATGATGTTTTGTCAGAACTTGACAAAAAAAGAAGGGAACAGCTTCTAACATTAGTAAGCGATAAAATCCAAACTTTTATTACCTGTACGGAAACAAGTTTTTTAAATGCCCAGATGTTAAGAAAAGCCGATACCTATCAAGTCAGTAAAGGCTCTTTACAAAAGATAAAATAAAGTCAGGTGTTTAAATGTATTTACATGTAGGATTACAAATACTTCTTCATTACAAGGATATTGTTGCCATACTTAATTTAGAGGACATAAATTTATCTCCTATAACGGCAGAGTTTTTAGAAATAGCTGTAAGTGAAAAAAGAATTAGGGGTTGTACAAGACAGGCTGCCAAATCATGTATTATTACAGATAAAGAAGTATATTATTCCAATATTTCAGCTCATACTTTGTGGAAAAGATGCTGTAGGTTTGTCAAACAAGTTGGACACGATGTAAAGCTAAGTAAGAAAGAGGACTATTGTATTTTAGAGGGCGCATCGGTATTTTGTTCGAACGGTTAAGATAGACTTTAAGCTGATTTATAAAGTCTTCGAAATTATAGAATGAATGTGCGCTATAAAAACGTTTCTGATCCTCCCTGTGGCTGCGCTCAACCTTTCCATTATGACGAGGGGTAAAAGGCTTAATAGTCTTATGGTGAATACCCAAACGTGCAGCGGTTGTTTGAAATAGTGTAAGTTTTTCAGTATTTCGTGGAGAAAAACGATTTGTAAATTCAAGCCCGTTATCAGTTTGAACACATTTAATAGAAATGCCATACTTGGCAAAAAAGGCTACGGCAGCTTCAAGAAAAATAGCCGAAGAATATGTACTGTGTTCACGAAAACCCATTAAAAATCGTAGTCTGGAAAATTCGTCAATTGCAGTATATTGGTAAAATCGCTCACTCTTTAAGCGGTTTAGACAACAAGAGATAGGGACAAATTTAACATCAATTTGAACCCTTTCTCCAGGGAAAGTCATTTGAGTATAAGGTTTAGGAGTATAAGACTTTTTCTGAGGCTTTGGAAGTAATTCCATGCGCTTTAGAATCCTATAAAGACTAACAATGTGACGGTTATAACCACGGTCTACTAAGCGGAACCAAAATTCCACAAGACCCAAGGATGGTAGTCTACGTCGCATATCCTTAATAAGTTTTAATTCACCGGGTTGATGCTGGTTAGGATGAGAGTAAGGTTTTCTGGATTTGCAAGCTAGAGATTCGATAGAACCATCGTAACGCTTTAACCAAAAATAAATATATGAACGCGCCCGGTTATACTTTCTAGATGCTTTAGATACACCATATTTTAATGCAAA
>CALBJS010000081.1 GCA_937892995.1 uncultured Peptococcaceae bacterium
GAGATGGCTTAGTTCGTCATTGGGATTCGCACTGTGCTGGCAGATGTTATTTTTATCAATGTCTGGCTTAATATTTGTCGGAGTGCTTGCAATGATTTCGCCCGGATTTTTAAGTACTGATATAGTAATCGGATTAGTAGGTGCTTTTGTTATATCTTGGCTTGTTGGATTGATTACACCTGGGGCCCCTGCCGGTGTAGGGGTACGCGAGTTAGTGTTATTATTCTTATTAAAGGGAGTAGTTGCAGAGGTAGATTTGTTACTGGCTGTAGCCTTAGGACGAGTGATAACAGTAATAGGGGATTTTTTATTTTTTTTAGGAACTACTATTTTTTACAGGAAGACTATTGTACATAAAGACTAGGTTTAGATATTAACCTAGATAGTTAATAGGTTAAAGTAATTATTTATAAATAGAGATAGCTATAAAAAAGGAGAACTAGTCAGATGTTAAATATCGGTGTAATCGGCACAGGCTATGTCGGCTTAGTGCAGGGGGTTATCATTGCAGAGTTCGGGATGAACGTTATCTGTATGGACGTAGTATCGGAAAAAATCGAAAAGCTTAAAAGGGGTATCGTACCTATCTATGAACCGGGACTTAAGGAACTGCTCGATAAAAACGTTGCCGCCGGAAGACTGCATTTTTCAACAGATATGCAGGAGACGGTAAAAAAGTGTAATGTAATTTTCATAGCAGTGGGGACGCCACCCCAGGACAATGGAAGTACCGATCTGCATTATGTTCAGGATGTTGCCAAAAGCATTGGTAAATATATGAACGATTACAAAGTGATTGTGGACAAGTCTACGGTACCGGTCGGCACGGGAAAGATTGTGCGTAATATTATCCAGAGAGAACTCAATCAAAGGGGTGTCTATTTTGAGTTTGACGTGGTCTCCAATCCGGAATTTCTTCGGGAAGGGAAGGCGGTTCGAGACTGTCTGACACCGGACAGAGTTGTGATCGGAGCTGAAAGTGAAAAAGCTGTAGAGATTATGAAGAAGGTATATGATGTTCTCTATATTAATCAGACTCCCTTTCTCATTACCAACTTAGAGACTGCCGAAATGATTAAATATGCTTCCAATGCCTTTTTGGCTGTCAAGATTTCCTTTATCAATGAGATGGCGTTACTAGCGGATAAGGTCGGTGCTAATATTCAGGAAATTGCCCGGGGGATGGGAATGGATGGCAGGATTTCCCCTAAATTTTTACACGCAGGTCCCGGGTATGGTGGTTCTTGTTTCCCGAAAGATACTAAGGCAATTGTAGATATTGCCCATAAAAATGATGAACAATTACTGGTTATTGAAGCTGCTATTAAAGCCAACGAAAAGCAAAAGCAAAAAATGAGCGAAAGAATCATTAACACAGTTACTGAAAGGGTGCCCATTGACAATGCCATTTTAGCAATATGGGGCTTATCCTTTAAACCGGAAACAGATGATATGCGCGACGCACCTTCTATAGATATTATCCGAGCACTTGTAAGTGCCGGTGCGAGAATTCGAGCTTATTGCCCTCAGGGTATGAAAGAGGCCGAGTGGAGATTAAAGGACATAGAGGGTTCTATTACATATTGTAAAAACGAATATGAAGCGGCAGAGGGAGCGGATGCCCTTATTCTTATGACTGAATGGCATCAGTTCAGAGGTGCTTATCTTCATAAAGTTAAAGCTGTTATGAAAAATAACTATTTCTTTGATTTGCGTAACGTCTTTGCCAAAAATACTGAGATTACAAAGCTATTTAAGTATTCTGGAGTAGGATGCCTAATGCCTAAAGAGAAATCTATGAAAGCAATGATTATGGCAGCCGGGATAGGATCCAGACTAAGGCCTTTAACTGCTACCATCCCTAAACCAATGATACCCATAGTCAATAAACCTGTAATGGAGTACTGTGTCAAGCTTTTAAGCAATCATGGAATTACTGATATTATAGTCAACACACACTACTTACCAGAAAGTATTCAAGATCATTTTCTTGACGGACAAGCCTTTGGTGTAAACATGCAATATTCTAAGGAGAAAAAGCTTTTAGGGACTGCAGGCGGAGTCAAGAATAACAAATGGTTTCTGAATGAGACATTTTGTATTGTAAGTGGCGATATCTTAACGAATATAAATTTTTCGGAGATGTATAGGTTTCATAAGGAAAAAAATGCTTTAGTCACCTTGGCTTTAAGACCTGTCAAAGATGTAACTCAATATGGGGTGGCTGTGATTGATGGTGATAATAAAATAACCGCCTTTCAGGAAAAACCTAATAAAGCAGAAGCTTTAAGCAATCTTGTAAATACTGGGGTCTATATATTTGAACCTGAGATCTTTAATTATATTCCAGATGGCTTTTATGACTTTGGGAAGAATCTCTTTCCAAAGCTAGTGAAATTAGAAGAAAGAATATATGGATTTGAGATATCTGATTACTGGTGTGATGTGGGTAATATTCAGGTGTATAAACAGGCAAACCGGGATGTTTTAAGCGGAAAGTATATATTAAATGGAATGGAGTACCATCCCATTCATGATAGTGTGGAATTAGGCAAGAATTGCAAGGTAGTGAATTCGATTATCGGAAAAGATTGTGTCGTAAGAAGTAACGTAAAAATCTCCAATAGTATTATCTTGGAAAATACAATCATCAGGGAAAATGCCGAGATAAAAAATTCTATTATTGGGTCAAATTGTTTAATAGAAAAAGGCAGTAAAATTGTTTCGGATAATGTTATAGAGTCAGGAAGTGAGTTTACTAATGTATGTAAAGGAGTAAATTAATCAATAAATTTATGGAAGAATTTGCACTACTTAACGGAAAAATATCTATAAGTCTGGCAAGAATGAATTTTGAGGAGTGAAAGAAAACAATGAAGAAACTATTTACATCAGAATCTGTAACCGAGGGGCATCCGGATAAGATGTGTGACCAGATATCAGATGCCATATTAGATGCGATTATTGGACAAGACCCGGAAGCTAGAGTTGCTTGTGAAACAACTGTTACAACGGGGATAGTCTTAGTTGCAGGTGAAATATCCACAAAATGCTATGTGGATATTCCGGCTATTGTAAGATCTACTATTAGAGAGATAGGCTATACAAGAGCAAAATATGGGTTTGATGCAGATACGTGTTCTGTGCTGACTTCTATAGATGAGCAGTCGACGGATATTGCTCTTGGAGTAAATCAGTCTTTGGAGTCTAAATTTTTCGGGAGTAATTTAAATGAACAGGATATTGGAGCGGGGGATCAGGGGATGATGTTCGGGTATGCTTCCAATGAGACAGAAGCATACATGCCCATGCCTATCTATCTAGCTCATAAACTTGCCCGTCAACTTACAAAAGTAAGAAAAACGGGGTTGCTTTCCTATTTAAGGCCGGATGGCAAGACTCAGGTCACGGTAGAATATGAGGACGATAGACCGGTAAGGATCGAGACAATTGTTATATCTTCTCAGCATAGCTTGGATATTACTCAAGAAAAGATTAGAGAAGATATATTGGAACATGTTGTGAAACCGGTTATTCCACCCAATATGCTCGATCAAGATACTAGGTTTCTAATAAATCCTACGGGAAGATTTGTGGTCGGTGGGCC
>CALBJS010000082.1 GCA_937892995.1 uncultured Peptococcaceae bacterium
ACACTCTTTCCCTACACGACGCTCTTCCGATCTGGGGAAGTTTATCAATCTCCATTAGTTTTCGTGCTGTTCCGCCGGTCAGGGCGAGTTGAATATGCCCATTAGCGGTATCATACAGGTTTAGGGCCAGCTCTTTGACATTTCTTTCATCGGACATATCCACTAAGAACACCAGCATTCCGCTTTTGCTTTCCTCTTTCATCACCGTGATTTCTGCATCTCCGGGGGAAGCAAAGGGTGTTTCCGCAAGCCAGGTAGCTTCTGACGCCGGCATCATTTGTCCTTCGTTAAAGGATACATAAAAATGGTTAAAGATATTGGGAATGGTATATCCTTTTTCCTTCAAAGAGGAGTCTGCTTTTTTAAAAGTAAGAGTGGTGTTGAGGGCCAGGAACCCCTTCCCGGTGGGAGGGCTGATTCCCCTGAATAAATCTAGGACATAAGCCTCAGTCACGGTAAGGGCAGCATATTTATTGGCAGCGCTCTTATCTTGAAAGGGCATCCTGAATAAGACATGACTATCCACATCCGGCCGGTCATTTCCGTACAGCAGCTCTGCTGCCTTCCGGTCATAAGTGATTACCTTTTCTCCCATGGATATTGTGACCATACTGGGGGTGAGTGTTGCTTCTACTTTGGTACGGGGGGCAAACTTTTCCAGGGTTTTCCCCGTATAGAGGTTTAGGCGGCTGCCATCGTCAGTTATACAATCAATACCCATTGTAAACTCAACGCCTTCTCTTTTCACTGGTTCATCAATACGTTTCAAAAGCTCATTGAGCTTGGCATGGATATCCTCCACCTTGTCGGTGACAACATAGTCTCCGCCGACTGCCTGGGCTGCAGCCCGGAAACCGGCTTCATAGTCACCTGCATTTTTACTGTTTAAAAGTCCCGCGATAAGGACTCTGACGCCGCTCTTTTTTAGCTTGCCAAGCATTTCATAGATCAGCATTTTCTCCGCTTCATTATCTCCGCCCGATATGGCAGCGTCAGTAAAGAAAACCAAGACCCGCTTTTTACTGGGAACTGTAGATAGGTTATTATAAGCAAGTTCCAATGCCGTTCTGGTCGGTGTTCCTCCCCCGGCCTCAAGACTTCCTACCGCTTGTAAGGCAGCAGCCTTTCTATCTGTTGTGATTTGATTGTAGCAGGGTTCCGCCCCTCCCAACGGTTCGGCGAAGCTCCCAACCTGGAGTAGCGAACCCTCGGGTAAATCCAAGATAAACTTATGAAACATCCTTTTGACTTTATCTATGCGCCAGTCAACATCGTAATCCGGCTCCTCAGCCAGGTCGGCATCCATGGAGCCGGAGCGGTCGATCATCAGGGACACGACAGGCACGGAGCTATTCCCATCGGCGGCGACCGTTGGACGCTTATAGTCAACAAGGAACTGATTACCTAATTTTCCTGCAACTGAAGCGAAGACACCGTCCAATGCATTCTTATCAGCAGCCACGAAATAGCCTCCGTTAGGTGATGACTTGGCCATATCTATCAGGGTAGCAGGATCGTGACCTTTTCCGAAGCCAATAGTGAGTACTGTTACATTATTAGCTTTAATCTTTTCTATTAGCCCTTCTTTTGTCAATGAACTACCGGTACCGTCAATTCCCGGTTCCCGAGAATCGGCTCCATCCGAAAAAACAACAGCATAACCTCTTTTTTTGTCCTTGAGCAGTTCAATGGCCCGGGCGGTGGCATCATATAAAGATGTTGCTCCGACTGATTTGACCGTATCCAGGGCTTTTAAGACTGCTTCTTTTCCCTCTCCCTTATGCTCAGTTATTTCCTGGGCAAACTGAATTAGGCGGATATTTGAGTTTTCAGGCAGACCGGCTACAAAACGCTTCGCAGATTCTATACAAGGTTTCATATTCTGGCCCATAGAGCCGGAAGAATCTAAAACCAAGATAATGTCGGAGCCTGCGGGTTCCCGAGTAACATTAATAATTTCGGCCTGGGCACCGTCCTCCGTAATCTTGATATCCTCCTTAGCCAAAGTCACATCTCTATCTAAAGGATCATTTAGAACCAAGGAAACGGTAGCGGTATCTCCCTTATCCTTATTCCCTATGAGCTCGATTCCGCCTTCATTGAGCTCGAAATCCCCGTAGTTTCGGGACATGGCCCCCACCGCAGCCTTCATTTCCTGAGGGATTGTCACCGTGGTAATCTCTCCGGCACTCACCGGAACAAGTCTTAAGTATGAATTCTCAATCCCCAGCCCTGAGGGAAAGGCAATAGTGTAATAACCTGCCGGGGCGTCAAATAACATGTCTCCGTTCTCTTCAATGACGCTTCGGAAAGTATTACCATTTAAAAGTTTATCATGGGTTATGGTAAGCCATTCCGAGGTTTCTACTTCCGCCTCACCCATGGGGATTCCGCTGATCCGGATGCCTCCCATGCTTTCTCCCCATTTTATCGTTTCCAAATCGGCAACATTATCTATACGGATCTTCACCTCATCCGGAAGAGAATCGTGGGTTTCTCTAAATCTATAACCGACCATTCCCTCCGCAATAGGTAAGTCATCGAGGACAAAGGTATCCGTTTTTTTGGTGTTTAAGTTCCAGCTGAAGTTCTCTTTATAGGTACTGTATTCATAGGATCCGTAGCTAATTTTCTGTTCCATTAAGAGATCTATACCACTGTTTGCCGCTCCTTTAAGGGATACTGTTGCCGATTGCAGCTTACCTGGCGTACACTCCACATAAAAGAAATATTCGCCTCCTTCCAGATCTTCTTTCTGAAATGTAAGCTCTTTGCCGATCGGTAGAACTTGCGTTTTTATCACGCATAGTTCTGCTGTGTCCCCATAAATTCTAGCATCAGCCCACCACTGGGTGCTTTCATTTTCTCTAACTGAAAATACACTGTTCTCTGCCGAATCCTCATATATAATTCCCCCCAGATTTTTGGTATACCAACGGAGCCAGGGAATAGAAAAGCCGTCTTCTGTCGAGATTGAAAGATTCCACACCTCACCCTTCACGTACTGGGTTTTAGGGACAAGCCTTTCAATGGTTCTCAATATTTGCTCCTCACCGTTTTTCTCATAATTTACCTGACTATACAACGAATAGGAGCCTAAGGGGTTAAAGTATGGAGCGGCTATATCCTCCCAATCATCAGCCGGGCCTGTCTTCGTTTCCGGAAAATCAACCCCCGGCTTGCCGATTCCGTCTTGCGGCATTTTCTTTATACCGGTCAATTCCGGAGCGGCAACCGCACTGATTTGTACCAACTGCTCTTCCATATCCCCCTTATTACTTCCACATCCTGTGAATAAACCCACTACCAGGGAAAAAATCAATAGATAAGCAATGCTCTTCTTAAGCATGTCTTCACACATCCCTCCTCAATTTTCGAAGCCCCAAGGCTGCATTTTTTTCATTATAAAGACTATTTTTTCTTGGGTAATCACCCTAGGGGTGAATGCATCGGCAAAATAGGGGTGATTTTTGGGGTGATTTATAAATTAAAACAAAAAAAACCGCCTGAAAGAAGCGTTCACTTAGGGATTGAAGAAAAAATCAAGTGACAGCTTCAAGCGGAGACAAAAGTAAAAGACCAGTCACATTTAAGCAAAATGCTTGGTGCGGCTGGCCTTTTATTCTATCAGACATAGTTGTTTTTTAATAGGCCACAAGCATAAGGATGTAGTCGATGTTGACTTCAATTTGGCGGATTAGTTCAATCTCAAATTCGATGTCATCATTAATAGTTTCTTTATCTCCTTGGGCGGCCAACTTGAATTCTT